>CAILDT010000534.1 GCA_903833025.1 uncultured Bacteroidota bacterium
GTTTTTTCTTATAATCAATTAGTTCATAAATGCCTATTTTATTGCCTTCCGTTAACAGAAATTTAAAATTGCTCCAGAATTCTTCTTTATGTCCAATACTTTTGGTTGCGATATGTGATAATTCATGAATGGCTACAAAAGTAAGAGTATTCGGGTCAATCAATTGATCACCATTTTTTTCAGTATTTAAACAAAACGCCATTTTCTCGCCTTTATTTTGACTATACGCAGTATATTCACTTGTGGGTAAAGTTTCCATTATTTTCTTAGGATTATAACCTTTCTTCAGCCGTTTAATATTCTTTCGGCTAGGATATTTTGTATAACAATGGTCAACTAATTTGTTCATTTTATCATTCACTGTAGCTAAACGGTCGGCAGCTAATTCTAATTTATTACGCTCGCGTACGCAATATTTTTTACCATCTACCCCGGAAATAATACATTTTAAATTAAATGCATCTGACTCTTGATAAATTTTCATACAAATGTATAATAATAGTATGATTAAAGCATAGCCGCAATAATTAATTTTCATTATATATTCTTACGAGAAAAGATTATATACCATGAGCATATCCTTCACCATTATTAACTTTCTTATATTCTCTCATAATATCTGCATATGTCAAATGCGGTTGTCGCTTCAATACATAACCCGTATCAATACAATAAGTATCTTCTATACAAGACATATAATCTTCATTCAAAACATACTTTACACAAAATTCGGCGGTTAGAACTTGGGTATTGACACAAGTTTTCATGTGAATATCATCTACGTATTTTTCTAAAGTTTCAATATCATATTTTTCATTTCGCAAATCTAAAGTAACTTCTTCATCGGTATTCATTTATAGAGATAAAAGAATAAAAAAAAAGAAAATAACCCTATTGGCTACTTCTTTTTTTAATTTTTTAAAAGGTCGGCAAGTGGCAGTAACTTTATTGCTTAGATTTATAGTTTCGTTTGTTGTTTCGAAGTTTGGTTTTTTTATAGGCGTCTTGTTTGGACGGTTTCGGAATAGGAGAGGCATTAGATGCATCAGATGAAAGATATGCGTTGGTAATCAAGACCTTCGCAAAGTTTTTGTCTGATTTTTTTATATCTTTATTGAGTTCAGCCGTCTTAGCCTTTCTGCACTGTTGACGTCCATCAAACGCCTTTCGTGTTTTACGGGGTTTAAATTCATACTTAGATGTTTCGTCTTCAGCAGGTTCGTCGAGTTCAATTAGTTCTGCTGGTATCCGTGCAGTTAGCTGAAACTTTAAACCATATGTTTTAATATAGGACATGGTTAAAGCTTCATTAACACGCAGAAACAGACCTATGCGATGTTTATTACTCAGGTCTGACCGCTTTACTTTCTGTTCGTGCGCCATCGTTGTACGTTTAACATTATTGCTTTGGTGAGTAAACATTCTTGTCTTGTTATTTGTTGCTGGAAATACTATCCTTTATTCTTATAAAAGCATTTCAATTTTTTGCAATTTTCTGGTAATTTATGTAGTCACTTTCGGTTTATATAAATTTTTTATATTTATATAAAGTTAAATAAGTTCATAAATAATTTACTGAGAAGAACCACCACGAGAACCTATTTCTAAAGGTAATCGCATCAAATCGGGTTCAATGGTGGTATTTAACCAAGGGCTAACTGATGCAGTAGGATTGGGTGGTTCAGAACGTTCTTGCAAGTTAGCATTACGGAGAGTGCTGCCGATGGTGTCAATACCAATCAAATAACCGGCCTTCAAGAGGTTAACATTCTTAAAGTCAGCATTGCCAGCTGGATTGAGTTGTGCCCATTGGCTATTAAGATCCTTGGGGAGAAGTTCAGCTGGGTCATACATAGCACCGGGTTTTGCGGTGGGTGTTAAACCATATGTGCTAGTCATAGAGCCAGCTGGAACATTGGAATAAACTTCATTTTGACCAATTGGTTCAGCAGCACCTACCGCTTGTTTTTGCTGAGCAGGTGAGGCACCATTGGCTACTCCTTGTGACTGAGGTGTATTGCTAGGGGAGTTTGAATAACCATTGCCAAATCCATCGCTATAGTTTGTTTTCCTGCCGGAATATTGCATAATTGCAAGGGCTAAAACTAAAACACCAATCAAAGCAATAAAGTGGTGAGACTTAATGTTTTTCTGCAAATTCTTTAAGAAACTCATTATATTAAATTAATGATAAAATATTTTTATCAGAAGTGTTTA
>CAILDT010000535.1 GCA_903833025.1 uncultured Bacteroidota bacterium
ACTATTATACATTAATAGTAAACAGCACTTCTATTGCAAGGGATAAATTTATAATCAATAAATAATATTATAAAACTGCATCGATTATATAATCGGTGCAGTTTTATTTTAATACTAACACAATGAAAAAAACAATAATATTTCTATTTTTTCCTTTACAAATATACTGTCAACAATGGTATCAGATGGGGAATTTGGATACTATAGGGAACATAAATGGACAAAAAGGTGTAGCAGAAATTACTTTTTATAATGGCAAAATAACAATAGGCGGTAACTTTAAGAAAGAAAACTCAACGATACTTAATGCAATAGCTCAATGGTCTGGTAACAGTTGGCTTCCTATGGGAATTGGTGTTTGGGCAACAACAGCAGTTGATAGTATTGGTAACGGAGGCGGAGGGTTGGTAGGATATAAAAATAAGTTTTATAGTGCAGGTAGTTTTATAGGTGCAGGGGGTAATTATATTGGTGAAATTAATCATACAGCTGGACGAATTGCAAAATGGGATGGACTTGATTGGAATCCTTTATCAGGTCTTTACCCTCCCGCTTCCGGCTTTGATGGTAATTGTCTTGCTTTATGTGTTTACAAAAATAATTTATACGCTGCCGGTGGCTTTAGTACTTCATTTGATAATACAGGAACTATTAATACACAAGGCATTTCAAAATGGAACGATACAGTTTTTTCGGCTGTAGGACAGATGGCAGGGGATTTTCCCCCTTATTATGATTTTGGTGTTTTTGATTTATGTACATATAATAATAAGTTAATAGCGTGTGGTGAATTCACATCAATAGATGGAAGTGCTTATGGAACATTTAGTGGTATAGCCGCTTGGAACGACAGTGCTTGGAGTCCTTTAGGAGTTGGTTTTAACAATACAGTTGTTTCTTTAACCGTATTTAATGGTGTATTATATGCTGGTGGTACATTTACTGCAACAAGAGACAACTTAACACCTTTGAATCATATTGCAAAATGGAATGGAATACAATGGTCAGCAGTTGGGGAAGGATTAAATGATACAGTGTGGACATTAACAGTGGACAGTGTAAATAATAAAATATATGCTGGTGGCAGTTTTACTCAAACAGGTTTAGGAGTACCTGCAAAACATATAGCTGAATGGACTGGTAGTAATTGGCAGGAAGTTGGAGGCGGTGTAAATAGAAGAGTGGGTGCGCTATTTGCAAATGACAGCAACTTGTATGTAGGTGGGGAATTTACAAAGGCAGGAAATATACAGGCAAGTTTAATAGCTGTATGGGGGCATAGTCCAATTGGGCTTAGTGTTGGGCAGGGAGTAGAAATGAATAACGAAACCCTAACCATCTCACCCAACCCCACCACCTCCCTATTCACCATCCATTCCGAAGGAATGATAATAAAAGAAATAAAAATATACAACCTAATAGGCGAACAAATCAAAACAATCACCAACACAACAACAGTAGATTTAATAGACACACCCAACGGAATATACTTTGCAGAAATCAAAACTGACAAAGGAACAACAAACAAAAAAATAATACTTCAATAAATGGAATAAACTCCTATCAATTCAAAATACCTTCATTTATTTTCAAAACCCTGCCTTTTCTTCTCGGAAGTGCGCCTTTTATAGTTGGAAGTCTTCCTTTCCTTCTCGGAAGTGTGCCTTTTGTACTTGGAAGTCTGCCTTTTCTACTTGGAAGTCCGCCTTTTGTACTTGGAAGTCTGCCTTTTCTACTTGGAAGTGCGCCTTTTGTACTTGGAAGTGTGCCTTTTGTACTTGGAAGTAGGGGTCTTTTTAGCATCTAACTACAATTCAACAACTTACAAAACA
>CAILDT010000536.1 GCA_903833025.1 uncultured Bacteroidota bacterium
AGCAAGCCGGTTCAACCTTTGCTTTCACCAAGCAATTAATGAGCTCGGTTTTAACTTTGGTTTTTTGGAATTTAGAAAAAGTCACTCCTTTAAATTCGGCACTACTTCTTTTATCATTAATATCAGTATCACTCATATTTTATATATATAATACATATATACAAATGCCACTTGCAAACTCAATACGAGGCCTAAAAAAATCGTATAATATATTTTCCAAGACGACCTTGTTACACAAAGTCTTGTATTTTTTGGCTTTTGCGATATGCATCTCTCTGATGACCAATTATGGACGGCAAAGAGTAGAAGGTTTTGAAGATAATCAGAAACAAAGTAATGAATTTGATATGCGGGCTGACTTGACGGAAATCTATGACGACTTTTATGTGAATATTTATGATGATATGGTTTTCAGTAAAAATAAAAATGATTATGAAATCGGACGAATTATTGAATTAACCAAACCGGCACCCAAGAGTTTTTTCTTAGATATTGGCTCCGGAACCGGACATCATGTAAGTAGCTTGCAGGCGCATGGTTATCCGGCTGAAGGTATCGATATCTCTCCGAGTATGGTGAAAAAGGCGAAAGAAACTTATCCCGAATTTAAGTTTAACCTAGCCGATGCATTAAATACAGCACTTTATCCGGCTGAAACTTTTTCGCAAATTACTTGTTTCTATTTTACGCTTTATTATATCCAAGATAAGAAGAAATTATTTGACAATTGTATGAAATGGTTGATACCAGGCGGCTATTTATCTATCCATTTAGTTAATCGCGACAAATTTGATCCGATTGTACCGGCTGGAAATCCATTTAATATTGTTTCGCCGCAAAAGTATGCCAAGAAACGCATTATGACCACAACCGTGAAATTTGATGACTTTGAATATAAATCCAAGTTTGATATAAAAGAGACGGTCTTGAATAAAGAAGAACCAAATGCTTTTATGATAGAAACGTTTAAGAATAATAAGGACGGCGGTGTGAGGAAAAACGAACATAAATTCTATATGCTGACACAGGCGGAGATTTTGGATATAGCCAAAGATGCAGGGTTTATTATTCACGCGAAAGTAGATTTATTACCGTGTCAATATGAAAGCCAATTTTTATATATACTGCAAAAGCCGACATAACAAAAAAAAGGCAAAAAGCCGACGTAGGCAATGAGCCGTCGCATGCAAAAGCCGACATAACAAAAAAAAGGCAAAAACCGACATAACAAGCATAAATAGTTTACAATTTAATAAAATAGTCTACTCTTAATACACTATTCATGCTAAGAATTAATTCCCATTTTATTCTTTATTTCTTAGTTATTATTCTGGTTCTTTATTTAATTCTGCTGGCCGTTATTCGCTTGAAGATGCAGTTTTGGCGGACGCAGCCGGTGTTTCATTTTTATAATTTGAAGTATTGGTGGAAACCACCTGGCTTTATTAATTCAGAACCGCCGGCAGTCAATAAGTACGTGAATTTAGTGAATAATAAATTATTGAATCTCTCTACAGAGGAAACAAAAGATGAAAAAATCAAACAGATCTGTCAATTCATCCAAGATTATTATGTCATGCATCCGACCGCCTCTTATAAACCGTCGCAAACTGATATCATGGCTTATTTACAGAGCACAAATCAGCCGTCCTTTTTCAATATTTATCAACAACAGACCTATTTATTAGAGAATGGTAATCCTGCGCCCTCCGGAGCCCCCGAAGAAGAAATTCTTGGTGTGACATCTGCGCGAGTTTTAAATGTCACCTTGTATCCGAGGAATAAAAAAAAAGATAAAAGAAAAAAAAAGACAATTGCATTTCCCGTCTATTATGTAGACAATTTATGTGTGAAACCGGCTTATCGGAAAAAAGGCATCCCGCCGCAAATGATCCAGACTTTTTATTATAATGTCTCGAGAACTAATCCAAAAGTCCCAGCCTATATGTTTAAGAGAGAAGGCAAATTAACGGCTATTGTCCCGCTCGTGCATTATGAAACCCATAGTTTTGATATAACCCATTTTCAGACCGAATATATTCTCAATCCCGCAATGACTTTATTAGAGATAAAAGAGCAGCAACTCAATCTTTTGATCAGTTTTATCCAAGAACAAAAGACCAATTTCGATTGTGTTATTCTACCGGATGTCTCATCTCTCTTGAATCTCATTAAATTAGAGAAATTAGTCGTGTATGGAATATTATTAGGGAATGAACTGTTGGCTGCCTATGTGTTTCGACCTTTGGAACTCTATTATGAAGGTAAAAAGACCATAGAATGTATTGCGATTATTTCGAATTGTAAAACCAGCGAAGTTTTAGTCGCGGGTTTTAATATGAGTTTACTAAAATGTAAAAATAAATGCCATGCCGATATTCTCTTAATAGAATGCACTGCACATAGCTCCATAGTTATAAAGGCTTTATGCAGCAATCCTACTGTTTTAAAGAAGTTTACAAGCCCAACGGCGTTCTTTTTGTATAATTATGCGTGCAATACGATAAAAAAAGAGAAGACTTTGCTCATCTATTAGGGTTAGGGTTAGGGGGCTAGCCGCCCCCTACGACCCCCGCCTCGATTAAGAAAACCCCAGCATTCCCTCGGTCAAGCGGATGCATTACAATTCAGTTCATAATAATTAACTAATTCTGCATCCGCTTAACCGAGGCGGGGGTCGTAGGGGGAGAATCCCCCTAACTTATCGGGTATATTTCCCAGCCCGTGCAAAAGAATCGACAATAAAAATAATGAAAACGCCTAAAAAGGAATAAAGAATCACTTCTTCCATCACATGTCCGGTTTTCTCATCTTTCTGTTCTTCTAATAAATGAATCATATAGTTTAATTTCTCTAGCATTTGGTCGCGGTTATTCACATTGCCGCCGCCTTGACTACCAGTTTGATTAAAATAAGGCACATATTGTTTATAAAAATCGGAAGCATAAGTTTTGGGGAGAGATCCGAATCCTTCTTGCGAATCTAAAGGTTGAGGGTACTTCCGCGGTTTTACAGCAGTAGCAGGATCGTCTGCCGGATTCATCGATTCAGCCATTTGCTGCATAACTTTTGATGGCTTTTCATAATCGATATCCGATTGGCTATTGCTATTGCTGTTGCTATTGTTGCTGTTCGCCATACGGGTCGGCGTCGCGTTCAATGTCGGCGCCGGAGTCTTAGAAGAGACCTCTGCTCTAGGCGGGGGATTAAAATCGGTTAAACCACCACTTTCATCGTTATCATCATACCCATTGGTATTGTTAATTAATTTTAACATATTTTGTACATTTTCGCTGTTATCTGGTTTATTAT
>CAILDT010000537.1 GCA_903833025.1 uncultured Bacteroidota bacterium
AAACAATTGCGTGAAGGTAGATTAGGAACACAACAGGCTATTACTGAAGCAATTAATTCTGGTGATACTAAAAAAGCATTGTCTATTGCTACTGCTGACCAATATGATGTGGGCAAACAATTTATGCCTGCTTTGATTGGGGCAACTATTCCTAAAATTGAAGGTCCAACAAAAGAAATGCAAAACTACAATTTTGCAAAAACTCCTGAAGGCGGCAATTATAAAGGTACATTTAACGAATATAAAAATGAAATGGATGAATACCAAAGAAGGCATTTAGCAATTCTTGGGTCTAATCAATCTAATTCAAGAGTGCCAATGGGTTATCGCATGACTGCTGATGGAAAAGGTTTAGAGCCAATTCCAGGCGGCCCAGCAGACCAAAAAGCACAAACAGTTAATGCTGGTAGAGAAACTGTAGATACTTTAATAACTGGATTACAAGACAAATACAATTTGTTAAAAAATTCAGGCGGAATTACAAGCACAAGTCAAGGCGCTATGACCAATGTTCCTGCTTATCTTTCTTCTAGTGGTTTTGGTCAAACTTTTGGCAAAACTTTTGCTACTGAAAATCAATCTGCTAGAAACACAATTGCACAATCTCGGCCATTGTTATTGCAAGCGATTGCTAGGGCAACTGGTATGTCATCCAAGCAAATGGATTCCAATACTGAATTGCAAATGTATTTAAAAGCTGCTACAGACCCAACTTTAGATTACGAAGCCAATACATACGCATTAAATCAATTGCAAACATTGTATGGTCTTGGTGGCAATGCTCCTACTGGCGGTGGTGGTGGAAGTTTGCCAAGCGCTTCTGACATTGATGCTGAAATTGCTAGACGCAATAAAGGTAAAAAATAATGGATTTGTCCCAATTATCTGATGCCGATTTAATGGGTTTAAAGTCTGGAGGCTTGTCTAAAGTTTCAGACGAAGGATTAATGTTATTAAAAGGTTCACCTGTACAGACTGCTGGCCCACGCACAATGGGTACAAATATTAGTAGTGATGTGCCTAATGTTATTACTAATCAAAATAGAGGCAGCGTAACGCCTGTAGAGCCACAGCGCAGTATGGCTGATAAATTAAAGGCTTTGTATGAAGTGCCTGCAACTATTGGTAGCGGAATGCTTTCTCAGCCTGCATCAATGGCTTATGGGGTTGGTAGAAGCGTTATTGATAGAGTTACACAAGGACAAGAAACTAATCCTCAAGCTAGAGATGAATATTACAGGCAAGCAAGGCAAGCAACGCAATTTCAGCCAACTTCACCTGCTTCTATGGATATTTTGGAGTCTATGGGTGGTGCATTAGAAGCGGCAAAAATACCTCCCTATGTAGGAACTATTGGCGCTATTCCATCAATGGCAAATGCACTAAGAAGTCCTACATTGAATCAAGGCGTAAGAGAAGCTGGCACAGTTGCCAAAGCCGTTGGTGAAAATGTTAAACCTGTGGCTGGCAATGTAGCAGAAACAATGGCAAGCGCATTGCGTAAAAAACCAACCCTTGCTGAAACAGCGCCAACCTCTGCTGCATTAGCAGAAGAATCAAAAATGTATTTTAATAAAGCAAAAGAATCTGGAGTTGAATTAAATCCAGAATATTTTGGAAATATGATGAAATCCTTAGGCTCATATTTAAGAGAACTTGGCTATGATTCTAGAACTATGCCAAAAGTTGCTGTTGCATTAGACCAAATGCAAAACAAAGAAATTCCTAAAGATTTTCAAGAACTTAGTGTTTTAAGAAAGTTTATTAGAAATGCTCAACGCAGC
>CAILDT010000538.1 GCA_903833025.1 uncultured Bacteroidota bacterium
CCGGTAGTCACATCTTTGGACAACATACTCATATTATCATCATTATAATAAACATTATATGTCTTGGTAGAATTTTCAGAAACTTTCTTAGGAATCCAATACGAATATAATTGTTCATTTGTACTACCATCTTCTTTATCGTGGTGATAATACATTGTAAAATTCTGGCCATTAATAGAATAACCTTGTGTTAATTCCTCTGTAATTTCATAGCCATCCGAGCCCATATTTCCATACGCACCAAATTTGAATGGCAACCCGTCTGAAACAGAAATATCAAATTTGAAGATACCCCGCACCGCCCAGCCGTGGGTTACCGTGAAAGTACGTCCAAATGCATTAAACGTTTGCGTGAAAAATATACCATCATCCTGATTTTGCGGGTTTATTAACGGAAAGTAATATTTCCCCGAATTCACATCATATAAATAAAAAAAACCCCACTCGTCAAAAACATCATTGCCGAGGTCGCGCCATTGAGAAGCAATCGTTCTATCTTCTCCATTTTTATCCCCCGCTACGATATTTTCATTCGTAAAAGGTGCCATAGTTGGGAAAAATTCGGGATAATAATCATTTGGATTAAATTCATAAGTGTAGTCCCTATTACGCATGTCTTTAGTAACATTAAATCCAACCGTAAAACCACCATCCGTGACATTATTTTTTGAATAAAAGCCAGATGATATGGGAGGTTTACTACAACATGCGACACGTTTAAGATAGGACTGGTGCGAAAACCGGGTTACTGCGCCAATACCGCTCCCCAATACAAACGCATTATTCTTTAATCCTCGATTTACATCAGCCATAAGGGTGTTTCGTTTTCGTTTTAACATTTTGGTTATTCGTTTGTTTGGATTCGTGATTTGGTTTATTTTATATAATAAATGAAAATAATAAAAATACTACTAATATAAAATAAAGTATAAAAAAGATAATGCCGGTAGTCAGTTATAGTTTGTTGGCAGGAGAACTCGTGAGTGGGGTAATAACAATAACAAATTTTCCCGGAAGCACTTATTTTAATGTTACACCATGGTTTCTATATATTACCCAGTTTTATATTAATAAATTTGACGATACACGTTGGAAACCAATTGTGGGGTCAATGTATACTACCGAAGGAACCAGCTCTTGGGGGTTATGGATATCCCCGTCTCCAAATAATTTAATACACTGGAGAGTTGGCGCCTATACGATAAATACGAATATAGCAATATCAGATCAGAATTGGAAACAACTGATTGTTAAATTTACAGGTGATAGTCTACAAGTTGTATTGAGAGACCATAATACTTTATCTGTATTAAAATCATTTTCAACAACTTCATCTACATACTGGACTTCAATCGTTACATCGGGTGTTGTAACGAGTGGGGGGTGGCAGGAAAACTCTGGCGAAGGATTTCCAGGTTATATCGCCGGCATTCAAATTGGAGATTATGCCACTAACAGTTTGATAAGCAATAGCTTTTCGTCGTCTTCAATAGAAAAAGGATTAACTTCCAATATTTCAACCAGTGGTATCAGTTTTGCATCGTCCCGAACCGTCACTTTGA
>CAILDT010000539.1 GCA_903833025.1 uncultured Bacteroidota bacterium
ATGCTTTATATTGTAACTTATGCAACACATTCAGAAAGATATTTTGAAATATTGAAAGACCATCCAGAAATAATTGTTTTAGGATGGGATGAAAAATGGGAAGGATTTCATAATAAAGTATGGGCGACCGTAGAATTTTGTAAAACGAAAAACCCGGATGATATTGTATGTTTTGTAGATGGTTTTGACAGTATAATATTGGGTGATAACCAGGAATTTTTAAAAAAATATAAAACTTTTGATAAACCACTTATTATGTCAGAAGATATGAATTCACAGTACGTAATTGTAAATTTTGCATTAGATAAATTTTTTGGTAAATGCCATAATACAAGAGTAAATTCTGGCATGTATATTGGTACGTGCGAAAGCATTATTGAATTTTGGTCTAATTTTCCGAAAATGGAAGATGACCAAACTTTTGCCACAAAAAAATGTAGAACCGTTGATTATCTAAAAATAGATACAAATCACGATTTTTTTTATAATTATACAACCAAGGATACACATACAATAAAAGGAAAACGCATTATTATAAATGAAAAAGGATCCCCTTGCGTTATTAGCGCACCAGTAAATCAAAATATGAATGAACTCTTGGAGAAAGCGGGTTACCAAAATTTACCAGAAATAACCATAAACTTGCGTTATCGCATTAATTCTTATTACGAAAAAATGCAGTTAGAAATAATTATCATTATAATCATTTTTTGTTTTGCTTATTTTGTGCCCAATAAAAGTCTTGCTTTCAAACTAAGTATTCTTGTTTTTTGCTTATATTTAGAGTACGTTCTTTTTACAAAACATCTTGAAGTCCCGGTTATTAATAAGGCATTGTATACATTGTTAGATGGTCTTCATATCATTGTATTTTTATTTATTATTTATCTGATGTTCAATCTTAATTGTAATATATATAAATTGCTTTTACTGGATACCATTTTTTTAATCAGTTTGTTCTTTTATATAAAGTTGAAAAGAAACGCCCTTACAGAAATGGGAAATAATCTACTAGGAATTAAAAATAGAAGCTGGATAACACCTGGAGAACGTATTTTATATTTCTCGGATGCTAGCATCCAATACGAACCACCAGAAAGACCGCTGGATGTTTCATGGATGGATGGTAACCACGTTTTTGCAGCAATTTTGGCTATATTAAATTTGTATTGCTTATGGAATATTTATTCAAAAAAAACATGCACTGCAAAGGGATAACAAAAAATAAAAACAAAAATAAAAACAAAAATAAAAACAAAAACAAAAACAAAACTTTATAATATTTATCTATATATAAGTTGAACAATTTCAAAATGTATATAGGAAAAAGAAAACCACATAAAAAAACGCGAAAAAATAAAAAAACACAAAGACATAAAAAAACACTAAAAGGTGGTAAAGTTCTCGCATCCGGTGGTTTTGGGTGTATTTTTCGCCCTGCATTAAAATGTAAAAAAGAAGAAACGGTTTCCACAAATGGTGTAAGTAAATTAATGAAGAAAAAATATGCAGTAAAAGAATACAATGAAATTGTAAAATATTTACCAGAACTAGAAAAAATCCCCAATTATCAAAATTATTTTTTAATAGATGGGTTTTCAATTTGTGACCCACAAGCATTAAGTAGTGAAGATTTACAAAATTTTAAT
>CAILDT010000540.1 GCA_903833025.1 uncultured Bacteroidota bacterium
CTATGATAACAGTATCTGAAAATGCGAAACAACACGCATTAAATTTAATAAAGAATGAAAATCGCCCTGAAGGAACATTTATAAGAGTGGGTGTTGATGGAGGGGGTTGTTCTGGACTATCTTATAAATTAGAATTTGATAATACTATTAAAGAAGGAGACCAAGTATTTGAGGATAAAGGAATAAAAATAGCGGTTGACAAAAAAAGTTTTCTCTATTTAATAGGAACTGAATTGGATTATTCGGGAGGATTGAATGGAAAAGGATTTGTATTTAACAATCCGAATGCGAGCAGAACGTGTGGATGTGGAGAAAGTTTTAGCGTATAAAAATGGCAAATGAAATTTTGGCTGAACAAATCAGCAAAGAATACGAGTACGGATTTGTTACAGATATAGAATCGGATAACCTTCCGAAAGGATTAAATGAAGGGGTAATTCGCTTAATTTCTAATAAAAAGAACGAACCCGAATGGATGCTCGAGTATCGTTTGAAAGCGTATGGCCATTGGCTGACAATGGAAGAGCCACATTGGGCACACGTTTCTTATCCTAAACCTGATTTTCAAAACATTATTTATTATTCCGTTCCCAAACAAAAAAAACAATTGAATAGTTTGGATGAAGTGGATCCTGAACTACTGAAAACCTACGAAAAATTGGGTATTTCAATGGAAGAACAAAAAAGATTATCTGGAGTTGAAAGCAGAATAGCTGTGGATTTTGTTATGGATAGTGTTTCTGTGAAAACAACTTTTAAAGAAACATTAGCAGAAAAAGGAATCATTTTTTGTTCCTTCGGAGAAGCTGTTCAGGAACATCCCGAATTGGTTAAAAAATATATGAGTTCGGTTGTTCCTTATACTGATAATTTTTATGCAGCACTTAATTCAGCAGTATTTACTGATGGTTCGTTCTGTTATATTCCAAAAGGCGTTCGTTGTCCGATGGAACTTTCTACTTATTTCCGAATTAATTCTGCAGGTACAGGTCAGTTTGAAAGGACTTTGATTGTAGCTGATGAAGATTCGTATGTTAGTTATCTTGAAGGATGTACCGCACCAATGCGAGATGAAAACCAACTACACGCGGCAGTTGTAGAAATTGTTGCACATAAAAATGCGGAGGTAAAATATAGTACAGTTCAGAATTGGTACCCTGGGGATAGAGAAGGAAAAGGAGGAATATTTAATTTTGTTACTAAAAGGGGTATTTGTTTAGAAGATAATTCTAAAATCTCCTGGACTCAAGTAGAAACAGGTTCAGCAGTTACCTGGAAGTATCCAAGTGTGATATTAAAAGGAGATAATTCAGTTGGAGAGTTTTATTCAGTAGCAGTTACAAACAATTACCAACAGGCAGATACAGGTACCAAAATGATGCATCTTGGTAAAAATACAAGGAGCACAATTATATCAAAAGGTATTTCCGCTGGCTTCAGTAATAACAGCTATAGAGGTTTGGTTCGTATTTCAAAAGGCGCAACTAATGCACGTAACTTTTCACAATGTGATAGTTTATTAATGGGTGATAAATGTGGAGCACATACTTATCCATACATCGAAATAAAAGATAAATCAGGAATAGTAGAACACGAAGCAACAACAAGTAAAATTGGGGAAGACCAATTATTCTATTGCAAATCGAGAGGGATAGATAATGAGAAAGCAATAGGATTAATTGTGAACGGTTATTGTAAAGAAGTACTAAATAAATTACCAATGGAGTTTGCTGTGGAAGCGCAGAAGTTGCTTGCGGTTTCTTTGGAAGGTTCAGTAGGATAAAATATCAAAATTATATGTTAAGCATTAAAAATTTACACGCCTCAATAGGAGGAAAAGAAATTCTTAAAGGAATTAATTTAGAAGTAAAAGCCGGAGAAGTTCACGCTATTATGGGACCTAACGGTTCCGGGAAAAGTACATTATCTGCTGTGCTTGCAGGAAGAGAAGAGTATGAAGTTACGGAAGGTGAAGTAATATTCAACGGAAAAAATCTATTAGAAATGTCGCCCGAAGACAGAGCCAGAGAAGGTGTGTTTCTTGCGTTTCAATATCCTGTGGAAATTCCTGGAGTAAGTAATGTTAACTTTTTGAAGACTGCTATAAATGAAATTCGTGCTTATAAAGGTTTGGAACCAATGGAAGCAAAAGATTTTTTAATTCGATTAAAAGAAAAACAAAAGCTTGTGGAGTTGGATGGAAAACTTACTAACCGTAGCGTTAATGAAGGTTTCAGTGGTGGAGAGAAAAAGAGAAACGAAATATTTCAAATGGCAATACTTGAACCGAAGCTTGCCATACTTGATGAAACTGATAGCGGACTGGATATTGACGCTTTAAGAATTGTAGCAAATGGAGTAAACAAGTTGAAATCAAAAGAGAATGCTACGATAGTTATTACACACTACCAAAGATTGCTGGATTATATTATTCCTGATGTTGTGCATATATTATACAATGGTAAAATAGTAAAGTCAGGACCAAAGGAATTAGCATTGGAGTTAGAAGAAAAAGGGTATGATTTTATCAAAGAGGAAGTTGGGGCGTAATGGAGACTGCAATTAAAACAAATACTTTAAAAGATAAATTACTTTCCCAATTCGAATCATCAAAGAATTCATTGTTCGGGAATTTACAATTACGCGAACGGGCAATAGAAAGCTTTGCCACACTCGGAATCCATAATCGCAAATGCGAGGAATACAAGTATGTGAATATTGATTTGATGTTGAAAGGGGAGTTCGCTTTTATATATGAAAAGCTAATCTCAGGCAAACAAATAGAACATACAAAGTTCTTGAAAGATGCAATTAATATTGCAATTGTAAATGGAGTTTTTAATGAAGGGTTATCAAACATTAAATCTTTACCTAAAGGATTGCAGATAATCAATATTGCAGAAGCAACTTCTAACGAAACATTTCAAAAACATTATTCTAAATACGCTGATGTAAATTCTGATTCTTTTATTGCTTTGAATACTACATTAGCAAATGGTGGAGTTTTTATATGCATTGCTAAAGGTTCTATCATTGAAACTCCAATCCACATTATTAATATTTCTTCTACAAAAGAAAACATAATAATCAACTCAAGGAACTTAATTGTTGTTGAAGCTAATTCTCAAGTAAGGTTTATAGAATCGTTTGAAACTATTGATTCTTCTGCTAAAACATTTACTAATTCATTAACAGAAATGGTTATTGAAGATAATGCCGTTGTTGATTATTATAAAATACAGGATGAAAAGGAAGTCGGTTATCTTGTAAATACAACTCAAGTTAATCAGGCAAAACAATCTGTTTTTAATACAAATACCATTACTTTATCCGGTTCGTTAGTTCGTAATAATTTGAATATTGTTTTGGATGGCGAACATATAGAAACTCATTTGAATGGATTGTATTTGACTAATGGAAACCAAGTGGTGGATAACCATACGCTTGTTGATCATCGGAAACCAAACTGTAATAGTAACGAACTTTATAAAGGAATTATTGAAGATAAATCATCAGCTACTTTCAATGGGAAAATATATGTGAGAAAGGATGCGCAGAAAACAAATGCGTTTCAATCCAACAAAAATATATTGCTGAGTGATGATGGTACAATTAATACCAAACCGCAATTAGAAATATATGCTGATGATGTAAAATGTTCACACGGAACATCAACAGGTAAGTTGGATGCTGATAAAATATTTTATCTTCGTGCTCGTGGACTAAGTGAAACATCAGCAAAGAAATTACTAATGCACGCCTTCGCTTCAGAAGTTGTGGATACAATTAAAATAGAAGCGTTAAGAGAATATGTGGAAGAAAAAATATCTAAACGTTTCGAATAAACCGTTGCTTATTTCATTTCTCTCCTTATTTTTGCCCCCTAAAATTTAATCCGTGCTCATCAAAAACAAGAACCTTCTCTTACTTCATTTCATAGTTTTCATTTGGGGATGGTCGCCGATACTTGGTAAACTCTTAAACATAGAAAATGTAATTGCATTCCAACTTGTATGGTTCCGAATGTTAATTACCATTGTTACCATTACTATTTATTTAATTATTACAAAAAGAAATATTAAAGTATCTAAGTCCGACTTTTATAAACTAATGGGAATAGGTGCTATCATAGCGTTCCATTGGTTTTGTTTTTATAATGCAATTAATATTTCCAATGTTTCGGTAACATTAGTAGCATTTGCCACAGGCACTTTATTTACTTCTCTTATCGAACCTATCTTTTATAAAAGAAAGATTATACGCTACGAAATTGTTTTCGGGATGGTGATTATTGCAGCCATTGGAATGATATTTAAAGTGGAAACACATTATGCCTGGGGTATTATTTTCGGGATGTTGGCTGCCCTTACTTCATCCTTATTTACAGTATTTAATGGTTTAATGGTTCGTCGGATTACTTCTTCTGTAATTTGTTTATATGAATTAATAGGTGGCGTTATTGCTCTTTCTATTTACTTATTATGTACCGGAGAATTTACTCCGCACTTCTTTACCATCACTCCTAATGGATGGCTTTGGTTAGCTATATTATCTATTGTTGGTACTGCTTTCCCGTTTATCGCTTCCGTTAATCTGATGAAGAAAATAAGTCCTTATACTATTACACTGACAGTAAATTTAGAAACTGTTTATGGAATAGTTATCGCTTATTTTCTTTGGCAAAGAGATGAAGCAATGACTCCCGGCTTCTATATCGGGACATTTGTAATACTTTCTACCATCTTCGGAAATGCTTTGTTTAAGCAATATCTGACTAAGCAACGAAATATTAGTTAATTTTGTATAACCAATAATCCTTTATGAATACCAAACTGTATTGTAATAGTCTTACCCAATATTCCCGCTACAAAACACGTGTAGTAACTATTGGCGATGTGCCGATGGGTGGCGATAATCCTATACGTGTGCAGAGTATGACTACTACTGATACGATGAATACTATTGCTACGGTGGAACAGAGTATTCGTATGATAGATGCCGGTTGTGAGTACGTGCGAATTACTGCGCCAAGTATTAAGGAAGCCGAGAACCTACGAAACATTAAAGAAGAACTACGCAAACGTGGTTACACTACTCCATTGGTTGCTGATATACATTTTACTCCTAATGCTGCGGAGCTTGCTGCTCGCATTGTTGAGAAGGTAAGAGTGAACCCGGGTAACTATGCTGATAAGAAAAAGTTTGAGAACATTGATTATACTGATGCTACTTATGATGCAGAGTTGGAGCGTATTCGCAAACGATTTACTCCTCTTGTAAATATCTGCAAAGAGTATGGAACTGCTATGCGAATTGGTACTAATCACGGTTCGTTAAGTGATAGAATATTATCCCGATACGGAGATACTCCTTTAGGGATGGTGGAAAGCGCATTGGAGTTTCTTCGTATCTGTGAAAACAATAATTACTTCAACATTGTACTATCAATGAAAGCAAGCAATCCGCAGGTGATGGTGCAGGCATATCGTTTGTTGATACAAAAGATGCAGGAACTGAATATGAATTATCCGCTGCATCTTGGAGTAACGGAGGCTGGTGAAGGTGAAGATGGACGTATTAAATCAGCAGTGGGAATAGGCACTTTGCTTGAAGATGGTATTGGTGATACTGTTCGTGTTTCTTTAACTGAAGACCCTGAGTTTGAAATACCTGTTGCGAAACATTTGATAGAAAGATATACTAACAGGGGTTCTCACGCTATTATTCTTGAAATAAAAAATACTATTCCTTATTCATTTTATGAATACGATAGAAGAAAAACTACTGAAGTAAACAATATCGGCGGGCACAATGTACCTCGTGTAATTGCTGATTTCAGTAGTAAAGAAAAGATTACTCCCGCATCTTTATTTGCTGTGGGATATAATTATTCTGTGCCTTTGGATAAATGGAACATCACCGACCAGGCGTGTGATTATATATTTGCTGGTAATAATAAAGTGGAGTTTGAAATACCTGGTACTCTTGGTTTGATATATAATGCTGATGTTTGGAATGAATTAGAAAACAAAACAAGATGTTATCCTTTGTTTACATTTCAAGAATACTATAAAGCAAAAAGTGTTTCGTCGGAACTTAATTTTATTTCTGTTAAGAGTAATGATATCATCTTAGGTGAAAATGCACGAGTGATTTTAGAAGACTCATTTATGTTGGAACGAATACTTGAAGAGGATAAATTTAAGAATGATAAAACTGTTTTTGTTTTCGAAACAAATAGCCAACACGCTATGGCGGACCAACGCAGGATGTTTATTGAACTGATGAATTTATCTTTTCATATTCCTGTTATCATCAAAAGAAACTATTCCGGTTTATCAAAAGAGAAATTCCAACTTTATTCTTCTACTGATGTTGGTGCATTGCTGTTAGATGGCTTCGGTGATGGTGTTTGGTTTTCTGTTGATAACGAACATCCAACATCCAATATCCAAAACACTACTGCTTTCGGTATTCTGCAAGCTACACGTACTCGTATTTCAAAAACTGAATATATTTCCTGTCCTTCGTGCGGGCGTACTTTATTTGATTTGCAGGAAACTACTGCCAAGATTCGTAACCGAACATCTCACCTAAAAGGTGTGAAAATAGGCATTATGGGTTGCATAGTTAATGGTCCTGGCGAGATGGCGGATGCTGATTATGGCTATGTAGGAACTGGCATTGGCAAGATAACTTTATACAAAGGAAAAGAAGTAGTAGCGCGAAATATAAACTCCGAAAATGCTGTGGATGCTTTGATAGAGCTGATTAAAAAGGAGGGAGATTGGGTGGAAAGGGAATTATGAGTTATGAATATAATTATTTTCAGGGCGACAACACCCCATTTCGACCCACCATTGTTCCCCGCCCACACGCGGTATCTTTTTTTCTTTAACAAATTGCCTAAGGCGTCAAGGCAAAAAAAGGATACTTCGCGCGGGTCGGGCGCAATAATTCACCCCATCATCTATTCGTTCAATTGACCCCCTCAATTGATATAACTCAAAATCAAATTTGATACCCTCCAATTAACAATTGACACCCTACAACAAACATTTGA
>CAILDT010000541.1 GCA_903833025.1 uncultured Bacteroidota bacterium
GCAGCGGATGATTTCGGAATTATTTTCGAAGGAAAAAAAGAAAGAGGTTATTTATCTTCCAACCGTATCGGCACTAAAGGAGCTGACGATATTTGGTCGTTTGTATTACCTCCAATTATCTTTACTTTGGATGGTATTGTTACTGATTGTAAATTTAAAGAACCAGTACCAGGAGTAACTATTAAGTTAGTTGGTTCTGACGGTTCATCGGTAGAACAAAAAACAGATAAAGACGGACATTATATGTT
Source organism: uncultured Bacteroidota bacterium (assembly GCA_903833025.1). Lineage (GTDB taxonomy): Bacteria > Bacteroidota > Bacteroidia > 2-12-FULL-35-15 > 2-12-FULL-35-15 > 2-12-FULL-35-15. Next base: position 249 of record CAILDT010000541.1, read on the forward strand.
TGCTGATAACGGACAAGACCGCTACATCAACACCAATACAAGTTATGTAATTACAACTGATGTAGGCAAAGATGTTAAAACCGAACAAGCAAAAGATGGTTTCTTAAACAGTTCAGAAAAAGCAAAAGAAACTACAGTGGGCGAAGAAGTTGGGAAAGCATTTAAACACGATTTTTGTTTAGTGCCAATCGAAAGATTTATCCGTTTCCCAGATGTATTATACGATTTGGGTAAATTTGATTTGAGACCTGAATCAAAAGACTCTTTGGATTTCTTATTCCAAACATTAACAGATAATCCAACTTTTGTAATCGAGTTAAGTTCTCATACCGATTACAGGGACCCTGCAATAAATCAAAAATTATCTGAAGACCGTGCAAAAGCTTGCGTTGATTATTTAGTTACTAAAGGTATTCCTGCAGAGCGCATGAAACCAAGAGGATATGCAGAAAGCAGCCCATTAGTATTAGATAGAGAAATAACAGTGCCAAGTGGCAAGGTAATTCCAAGTGGAACTACTCTATCAAAAAAATGGATTGACTCAAACTACCCTGAAGGTAAAAATAAAATTGATTATGAATTTGTGATGCAGAAAAACAGACGTACTGTGTTTAGTGTGTTAAGTAAAGATTATGTTAATCCGAATGCTCCGAAGGAAGTTCCTAAAAAGAAAGCGGATGATGATGATGAATAGTATTTTATAGGATAAATATATATACAATAAACATCCCGTCCTGATTGTAATCGGGACGGGATGTTTTCTTTAAATAAAAATGAGTACCGATAACAAATATAATTTACGCGGCGTTTCGGCTTCCAAGGAAGATGTACATAATGCTATTTCAAAAATTGATAAGGGTTTATTTCCTAAGGCATTTTGCAAAATAGTACCTGATTATTTATCTGGAGATGAAAATTATTGTATTGTAATGCACGCTGATGGAGCAGGAACCAAGTCGTCATTAGCATATACATATTGGAAGGAAACAGGAGATATTTCTGTTTGGAAAGGGATTGCCCAGGATGCTATAGTAATGAATACCGATGATTTGCTTTGCGTGGGTGCAATAGATAATATTTTATTGTCATCTACAATTGGCAGAAATAAAAATCTAATCTCTGGAGAAGTTATCTCCACAATTATTAATGGAACGGAAGATTTACTAAATCAGATGCGAAGTTATGGTATTGGGATTTATTCTACAGGTGGAGAAACTGCTGATGTTGGAGATTTAGTAAGAACAATTATTGTTGATTCCACCGTTGTTTGTAGAATGAAAAGAAGTGAGGTAATTGACAATGCTAATATTAAAGATGGCGATGTGATAGTTGGTTTAGCTTCATTCGGACAAGCAACTTACGAAACCGAATATAATGGAGGAATGGGGAGCAACGGATTAACTTCCGCTCGCCACGATGTATTTGAAAAATCATTAGCAACCAAGTATCCCGAAAGTTATGATTCTTTGGTTCCCGAAGAATTAGTTTATTCAGGTAAAATTAAATTAACGGATAATATTAATATAGGTAGTCATAATATTGCTGCTGGAAAATTAGTTTTATCTCCAACTAGAACCTACGCACCGATTATTAAATCAATGTTAGATAAATATCGTTCTCAAATACACGGTATGGTTCATTGTAGTGGAGGTGGGCAAACAAAAATACTACACTTTGTGGATAATTTACATATAATAAAAGACAACCTATTTCCAGTTCCTCCTTTGTTCCAATTAATAAAAGAGCAAAGCGGAACAGATTGGAAAGAGATGTATCAGGTATTTAATATGGGACATAGGATGGAATTATATGTTTCAAAGGAAATTGCAGATGATTTAATTGCTATTTCAAAGTCATTTAACGTGGAAGCACGAGTAATAGGCAGAGTGGAGCAGGGTACAGATAAGAAACTTACTATTAAAACGGAACAAGGGATTTTTATTTACTAAAAAACGTTAAAATGTTTTTTCGCTTTAAAAAATACTATACTTTTACGCCACAATTCACTCAATTAAACAAAAACAAAAAACAATCAAAATGAAAAAAACAATGACTTTATTTTCTTGTGAAGTATTTGAAATAAGCACATTGGTGGCACAAAATGACACAAAAACTCCAGCTAAAAAAGACGAAGCTAAAAAAGAAGCGCCAGCTAAAAAAGATGACGCTAAAAAAGCAGACGCTAAAAAAGCTGAGCCAGCAAAAAAAGATGATGCTAAAAAAGCTGATTCTAAAGACAAAAAATAATAACATTTATGTTATTGTAACAAAAAAAGCCCTTTACGGGCTTTTTTTATGCTCTTTTCTTTCCTAAATATAGGAACTATTCCCCTGTAATCATCTTTAACATCCCTACTTCAGCATCAGTTAAAAACCTCCAACGTCCACGCGGCATATCTTTTTTGGTTAATGAACCAAACACTACTCTGTCCAGCTTACGTACATTGA
>CAILDT010000542.1 GCA_903833025.1 uncultured Bacteroidota bacterium
TCATTTGAACCTTGCAATTGCAATTCATAAGAAGCATTCAAAGCAGACAGATTTTTTGAAACTCTGTTTATTTGATCTCCAAAATTTGCACTCTCATCACTAGTTACAGACAATGCCATTAATGTATCAGCAGCTTTCGAATAAGAATCAGATAACGTGTTAACATTTTTTGCTGCAGATTTTACACTTGTAACATATTCATCTGTAGCAACAGAAGCATCAGTAATGTTATTTAGTTTAGATGCTTGATCACTTAAACTACGCATACCTTCACCCAAACTAGCAATTAATTCTGGTCCTATTTTGGCATCTTCCAACATATTATCCAACTGCTCGGTAATAGTTCCTTTATCTTCTTCGATAAGTTTTTCGCCTTCTCCTTCCTCACCGTGCATTCCTGCCAATTCAGGATATACTAAACTCCAATCCACTTCCTCGTGAGGTGGTTCAAATGCAGAGAAAAAGAAGATAACTGCTTCCGTTGATAATCCCACTACAAGCATCGCTGTTGCGCCCTTCCAGTGATTAATTTTAAACATCGCTCCAACGATAACGATTGCTGCACCAAATCCATACAATTTGGCCATGAAATTTTTCCATTTTTTACCACCCATGATTTTAAAAATTTAAAAGTTAATAATTAATTGTTTGTTAGTTGTTGTTATTTATTTTGATTAGAGATTAAAAATTCAAATGTTAAAATCCTCCTGGTCCTTCGTCGTCACCCTTAGCACGTCCAAGATATGTTTGTACACAACGGAATCCAAGATAACATTTTGCAGTATCTTGATATTCATAAGTTCTTGTGCTGTTTTGTAAATAATATCCAACATCTTTCCAAGAACCTCCCCTGATAACTTTTCGTTTTAATACATTCGCTTCATTATCCTGTGCTTCATATACATAATCAGGGTTTAAATCGTGATCAAAATCGTAAGCCGATTCATCAAACGCATTACTTGTCCATTCCGCAGCATTACCAGCCATACAATATAATCCATAATCATTAGGATTGTATGACATAATTTTTACAGTATGAAAACCTCCATCGTCAACATAACTACCTCTCATTGGTTTGAAGTTAGCTAAAAAACATCCCAAGGAATTTCTTATGTAAGGACCACCCCAAGGATATGGACTTAATGCCAGACCTCCACGAGCAGCATATTCCCATTCTGATTCTGTAGGCAAACGGAAATCGTTAACATAAGTATTACCATTTGCTAATAACCAATTATTAAATAATTGTGTTCTCCAAATACAAAATGCTCTCGCTTGTTTCCAAGTTACACCTACAACTGGATAATCATCAAAAGACACGTGCCAAAAATACATATTGGTCATAGGTTCATTAAATGAGTAGGTGAAATCGTGCACCCAAGCTAATGTATCAGGATAAACATTTATTATGTCTTTTACAATAAATACACTTCTGTCTTTATCCTTTCTTTCTCGTGGAGTATAATTTCCACTTCCATCAGAAATTTGGTCTTTTACGTCATAATGACCAAGAGTTTTATTATCACCAATACTTGTGCTTTGACCACCTGCTATGAAATCCAAACCTGTTTTTTCATCAGGATTTTTAGATGGTTTGAAACGATTTGACTTTGTAGCAGCCAAACGTAAATTAATCCAATAATATTCGAAATTCAATTTACGAGTGTCTATTTCTCTGCGTTTATAAAAACGCTCCTCCGGAGGAAGATACATAAATTCTAATACCTCTCTTACATCCTGCTCATCATAAGCAATTTTTTCGTCCCAATTTATCAATGGGGGATCAATTGGTTGCTCAAAATCATCGGTTTCTATTCCGTGCTCCGCTCTGCCATCTTCAAATAAAGCTTTGTGAGCAATGGAATCTTTTACCCAATAAACAAACTGACGATATTCGTTGTTTGAAATTTCTGTCTGGTCAATATAAAATGCCTGAACAGAAACCGTTTTGGATTTTGTAGTGTGCGCATAAGGAGCATCCTCATCGCTTGGACCCATATTATAACTTCCCATAGGAAGATATAACATTCCGAACGGATCGATATCGAACCATTCACCTCGCGGTTGAAAACCA
>CAILDT010000543.1 GCA_903833025.1 uncultured Bacteroidota bacterium
GTTAACATAGCTTTATTTTTTTACAAAGATACTTCCTTTTTTCCTTCATCTACAAAACAAAAAAAGCCCCGTATTGCTACGGAGCTTTTTTAATTCATAACTCATAATTAATAACTCATAATTAAATAATAGTAACACTAAACGGCAAACTATCTGGTCCGGCTTCGCCTCTATTATTAAGATAATAACAGATGATGTATAATTTTTTGCCTACTTGGTCGGCGGTAAATAGCATTTCGAATTCTGTATTTTTTTCAGGGTCTAGCTTCTGATATTCTTCAAGGCGAGGTTCAGGCGAATCTACTCCTGTTATTGCTATTTTTACTCCTATGCTCCACACATCTTTCGGCTTGGCACGGCGGAAAGGATTGGTAGGGTCGAAGCAAATAAATTTCATCATCAGGTTAGTAATAAAAACACATAATACTGCCGGACGGATGGTTGGAACAGGTATCCTGCTTCGGCGCGATACGGGTACGGCTATTCCTAAATTATTACGGTCAGTTCCGGTGAGTACTACTATGCTGTTCGATTCTATTTGTGTTTTGTAACTTTCTACCAACAGATACGCATCTTTAAAAGAAATTATCATATCGTTGGTGGTTCCCGAATTATGAGTGTCGGGTGAAGAATAGGTTGTGATTTTTGTAGCATAATCTGCTAAAGCGGTGTTCATATCTGTTCGTTGGGTAGAAGATATACCCATACGAGGTGCGATGCTGGTTCGGTTTAAATAATTTGCGAAAGCAATGAAATAAAAGTTGAACTGGAGGATAACGTTAGATAAATTCATAGTTTTTAGATTTAAATTGTTTAGTTATTTGTATAGTTAATTAATTGATTTGTAATTCGTATTATATGTTATTCGGTTCTTAAAACAAGCCAAAACCTTTTTGTGACATCAAGAGAGCTTCTTGATACATCAAAGATGCTTCTTGATACATCATAAACCCTTTCTGATACATCATAAACCCTTTTTGATACATCAAAGATGCTTTCTGATACATCAAAGATGCTTTCTGATACATCAAGAGACCTTTCTGTCGCTTCAAACGTCTTTTGGCTTCCAAAACAACTTCCGCCTCCTGAAACTGAAACCAAGTTTGTTGTTTTAAAAACCATATTTGATGTTATAAAAGTGTGCATTGTTGTTTTAATTATTCTGTTTGTTGAAACCGAAATCATCTTTCTTATTTAACGGCACAAAAGTATTAGCAAAAACAGGGGAGCCCAATCCCCACTTGTAAGGGATTATGTGCCCGATTTTGAGGAAATATGATAAACAAACGTGCAGAACGTGTGGTGAGTATGGGTAGTAGGCGTTTCAGGAATTGAAATTCTGATAACATTGCTGTTCAGCAAAAACACATTACCCATATTTACAGCATATAATATAAGCCCTGCCAGGTTTACAGATTTTGTTTTCTCCATCATATTTCCTCTATGGTCTTTCACTGTATGTTCGCTTATAACCAATTTCTCGCCTATTTCTTTATTAGTAAGCCCATCGCAAAGCATAGGTAATATTTCAGTTTCTCTATTGGTAAGCCGCACCGCCAGCCAAAAAGCAAGCCGCAAAGCATTAGCTGTATTAATAGCAATATGCTGTTGCAAATCTACATCATCAAAAAAATAACCGCGTTCAAAAATGTATTTAATACCAACAAGCAAATGCTTGAAGCCATTTGTTTTTAATATCA
>CAILDT010000544.1 GCA_903833025.1 uncultured Bacteroidota bacterium
AAGAATATAATGAAGAAGGCTTTAAAATTGTTACGAGTGCAGTCACCGAAATGGATGCGGGTGAATTGATAATGCAGGCGGCGGCGACGGCGACGGCGACGGCCCCTAATGCTCTGGCACCGGTCACGGCAGCCCCTCGCAAATATGCTACACCCGATGCCACCAAGATTTATAATGTCATTGACACAATGTGCACGAACATGGGCATTGTCCTAGAAGACCAGAAAGATTTTATTGTGCGGAATGTCCTAAAACAAATCAGTAATACAAGCGTGATGCCCTCCAAAACCGCGTATGAAAAAATATTAGCAATGTCGGCCGCTAAAGGGAAAACTATAGATACTTATGAGAATGCATTCAATTCGACCTTGCTCTATTTGACACTCGCCTATTATTTAATTGGCATTCAAATCAGTATTCCGCCCATTAGAACCAAAACTACTTTTCCGGGCTGCAAAAAGGCCTTTATAGGATTTCCGGCGGACGGTACCGACAGTATGAAAGGGTTAAATTATGTCGCCTGTGTCGCACAAAAAATGAAGAATGTAGCAGCGCTACCGTGGTCTGCAATCGCCAATCGGCAAGCCATCTTTATTGCCAAACAAATCGAAGGAAATATTACGAAATTTATTTTGCCGACTGAAGAAGTACAAAATGGGATAAAGGAAATGAAACTCTATCTCTCTTCTAATCCGGATCTGGATGTGCCGGCCGAGCATAATGTCACAAATTGGACAAATTTTTTACCGCCCCTCAGAGCACTCAAACTCGGCACTACAACCGATGTCGGCGACGTGTTTACATCACGCTTATCCGATAGTTTGAAGAAAGGCCGAGCCGAGCAACAAGATTATATTTTAGAAGTGCAGTCCAAGATGATGGCATTTTCTTTCAATATTATTGATTTAATCGAAAAAACGATAAAGGGCGAACAAGCCATTCTCCGCAGCAGTAATGGTGAACCTTTTATAGAAAACGCCTGCTGCGAAGTAGGTGAGAATAATACGATACAATATTTTGTAAAAAAACAGCCCGAAATTGCGACCTTGAATAATAAAGTGGTGCGTCTAAGTAATATTTATGACGATATCAAGCGCATGAGCAAAGCGGCCTTCTTGTATGACCCGCGTAATACGAAACGGCTGTTGCGAGAAGTCGGGGAGAATTTCTCTGAAGAAACAATATATCGCTCTTTTATCGTCTATTGTCGATTCAATTCTCTCGTCCCGCTTAGCGAAAATTTAAAGGCAGTCTGCCCGACAAAACCGGACGATTTTGATATGAATGACTCGCTCGAAGAAAGTATTCGAAAATTGAAGAGTAATGCGCGAAATTATAATGAGAATTCCTTGCAGCAATTATTAGATGTCATTAATAATAGTACGAAACAGCCGATCCCATTTGTAGAGAAAAATATGACTAGTAAGGAGAGATTGAATGAAATTTTATTAAAATTGGATGAAGAAAATGCCCGTCCATCTCTCTTCCGCACCTCTTTTATGGAAGTTCTAGAAAACTTTGAATTGAATGCGCTCGTAGAAGATACATTACAAATGCGCAAATTTAAAAATGTCTTGGCGAAATTAAATGAGGATATGGAAAAACAAGTCATGGAATTTGTAGCCAGTTTTAGTGTTAATATTAAAGGCGCAAGCTTAAAGAATTTCAGGAACTGTTTGAGTACGATTATGCAGTTCAAAGAAACCGGCGATAATCTCTTTATTGGTAAAAAAGAAGAGACGGGGTACAAGATGATTAATTTCATGAAGAAAACAATGCGGTGCTTGACGAAAGAATTTCCGAATATTATTATGAATAAGATTAATTATACAAATGGGGCGACTGTGCCGAAGCATTGGAAATTGTCTGACAAACACCAGAATGATGTCAAGGAAATTATTAAGGGCCATTATGCGGAATTTAAAAGCTTTTATGATGATGCGCAAATTAATCTCATGATGGAGAAGTTAAAGACGAGTGGTGAAGAGATGAATGAACTGGCGCAAAATACCCTTTTTTATTCGCCGGTAGAACTGAAAACGAAAACGAAACAAGTGACGAAAAGTGTAGAAGGTGCAAGTGCAAGTGTAGAAGGTGCAAGTGCAGGCGGAGCGGCAGGCAAAGAGACTGGTAAAGAGATAAAAGAAAAAGCAGGCGCAGCAGCAGCAGCAGCAGCAGTAGTAGTGAAAAGCGCATATAAATATTCAGCGTTTGATTTAGATCTAACTACAGCCCTCTTTAAATTCTACTTTTTTAGCATCCTAACAGATTTAGTCGCCTTAAAAACCGACCAAGATCTTTTGCAATTGCCTCTACTAAAATTACAAGAATCCTCAACAACAGAAGAAGAACAAGATGAAAATTTATTTATGGATAAAGCTGTCGAAATGGAAGTACTGGTCGGCAATCAAACCGATTTAGCCGAAAAGATCTCTAGTATTATTGTTTCTTTTACGAATTTAATTTGCAAAGATAAAAGCGCGATTGATTACAATTATAAGAGTCTTATGGATCTTATCTTGCGTTCAAAAGAAAAAGAGAAAGATGAGATTACGGATTATTTGAAAGATATGACTGTCGAAGAACGCGAAGTTGAGAATCTATTTAAAGGCAGTAAATTAGGTCGCTGGAGTAAAGGCGAACAGAAAGGTATTAGGACCTATGATAAAGGTACATATGATGAAGAGAGAGAGGATATGGAAAAGATGGCTTTAAAAGAAGCGCAATTGAATAAGCGGAGTGTGGTGACTGATATGAATCGCGATATATTTACTCTAGAGATGCTGACAACAGACGAATCAGATGAACAGATTGATAGAGAGGATAATATGATTACATATATGGGTGAGGATGCGGATCCGGAAGATTATGGAATGGATGGTGACGAAAATTTTAATTATTAAATAATAAAATAAGTTTATAGCATATTTTATTATTGTATTATTGCATTTAAGCCAGCTTATAAATCGCCAGTAACCCACCAACGGTCGACATATTAGACATAAACGCATAATAACGCTCACGCCCATTAAAAGGGTTATGGTATAAAATAGTGGCTAAAATAGTGAACGAAATTAAAGTCCAGATTGCCGTGCGAAATAGAGGAAATAAGGACATTTTCTTACTGAACGCATAAGCCATAATAACTAGTGGTGCGGAAATTTCTAGAAGAATAACCACAATAATAATAAGTTTAGCTAAAGTTAAAGGCAGCTGCATCTTCTTCGCGAACTTGGCAGTGGAAATTGGAAAACGATATATTTTCTCAAACCCGCTGAGAAAAAACATAAGCGTAATCAGAACGGAAGGGAGGAACATGGATTGCATCTATATATTATTAGAAATATTAAATGCTATTTAAACATGCTATTTAAACATGCTAATAATATTTGAAAAATTCCCCATACGATTTGTGACGCATATGTTCATGCAATCTAACATTAATTGTATAATTGAATATATCATAACTGCGATAAATATCCCGACCATTAACCAGTAAGAAGTTTTTCTCATTTACCGTTTTAATTTCAATATAGTTATCGCGATGAGGTAATACGCGAAAATAAGATAAATTTTCGATAGAAATAATACCGCATAACCA
>CAILDT010000545.1 GCA_903833025.1 uncultured Bacteroidota bacterium
AAAAATGATAAAATATGGTCCAGTTTAAACAAAATGACAAATGACGAGTTATTAAATTTAGCAAAAATTAAAGATAAAAATTTAGAATGTTATGTTGAAAAATTAAAAAAAAAAAATTTAAATGGATGGTTTTCATCTATTGAAAATAAAACAACTGTTGAAATATCTTTAATAAATTCAGATAAAATATTTGAAGCGGTTGAATCAGATAAATTAAAAAAAAATTGGAGAAACGGAAATTGTGCTAATGAAAATAATACAAAAATACCAAAAAACTGGGGATATCTATATCCAATAAGTACAATCGAAAAACCTGTAAAATTAAAAATAAATATTAGATATAAAAAAATGATAGAAAAATATAAAAAATATGAAAAACGGTCAGGATATCCATTTGAGTATATATTTCAAGTATTATTAGAAAATGCTAAAATATTTTATCACAAAGAAGACTTTAAAAAAATAACGTGGAAATGTTAGAGAAAGAATACAGTGATCAAACCTATTTATAAAATAGTTAGAGTATTATTAAACACTCGCCAGTACATTGGACAAGATCTCCGCGATCTTATGCCCGATGATTTGGATATCCATCTCTTCCATCGACCTGAACGACTTCGGTCCGATTCCAGTTCCGATGTCCGCTCCAATCTGGTTGTTTATGGACATCAATGTATATATTGATTCACAATATACACGAGTGACCACAACTTGGAATAAGTCATTTGGGATGACTGAAAAGCCATACCCATACAGAAAATCCTCCTCTTCTTGTGGAAGAGGTTTGTATTTCCGTATATATGAACACCGAAACTCGGTGTAGATGGGCAACATCCCTTCCGGTAGTATATAATCGAACAGACTCCTATCAGGAATGTTTTCTTCGAACGAGGTTCGAATGATGTGCATTCCAACAATTATCGAATTGCCAATGTCCTTCAACCGTTTTTCGTTTGTCCCCGTAATCAACGGTTTCATTGGAACCATTTGCGCGGATGTACCGCGTTTTTTGTTTATCCGGTTAAGTGTCCATATTGTTCCACAATACGCCTCGACCAAGGCATCCTCGTAAGGATTACCTGGGTTAAACGGAAGTTCAACGCCGTTTGGACAGAACATCTCATCAGGGACTACCGTGCCAGGAAGAACTGTCGTAGCAGGAAGGACTGTCGTAGCAGGAAGGACTGTCGTAGCAGGAAGGACTGCCTCATTAGTAGCGACTGCCACAGTAGTAGTGTTTTCCATACCACCTCTCAAACTCAACGCCTGAACACCTGCCAAAAGGAATAGACATGCTAAAAATAACAGTAACATCTTCATTGTATCAACAATGTGTTTGAGTGTGTTTGGTATATTTAGTGTTAAATATATTTTAATATTTTATCCATCGATTTTTTATAAATCTTTATTTATGATAGCTTTATAATCATCATCCGTCATTTTACTAACATCATACTCTTTTGGTATCTTATAAAACTTACCTTCAAATGTTATATATAGTCCATATTTACCCGTTCTAACAATATATTTATTGCCAATTATTTTAATAGCATCCTCTAAACCAAGATTCTCATCAT
>CAILDT010000546.1 GCA_903833025.1 uncultured Bacteroidota bacterium
AACATCATAAAGTTTGCTCTCCTTTAATGCTCTTATCACAGGCACCCCCGGACCAGGACTATCAATTGCATTTAGCCCTGTAACAGCTACTGTTATTTTTTTCTTTTTCATTACTAAGCTTCTGTAAGTCTGTGTTTACTTAACATATTCATAAAATCATAGCTGTCTTTTTCAAAAGTAGCTTCATCTATCAAATATTTTTTTACAATAGTTGATTTAATTTCCTGTTGAGTTTTTCCATCCTTCAACAACTTTATTATTTCCAAACCAATTGGGTTAGTCGTAAACGAATCTCCTGTTGCAGGATCAAATACAAATCCTGAATCGCTTAGCGCAATGTTTTTTTTTAATTTTCATAACTATAGTTTTAGATTGTTATTTATTTTTTTCTGCTTGCAGAGATGATAACGTCTTTTTTAATTGTTCCACAGCATTTTCACAAACTGTTTTTACTTCTTCAAATTCGATGATTATTTTATCCATACCTTCTTTTGCCTCTGCACTATTTTCCATTGCACTCAATGGTTTCAGCAATGGTCTTAGCCCCATAAATCCAACTGATGTTTTCATTCTATGAGAAATAGCGCGAATGGTATCAAAGTCATTTCCCTTTATTGCGTTCCCTATTTCCAATATATCCGAAGGAGATTGTTCCAAGAATATTTCAATCATCTCCATAATAAATACTTTATCTCCTTTTGCTAATTCATATAGTTCATCCAGATTGACAGTTACTGTTGAAGTGTTTTCCTTTTCAGTTATTGAATCCGGTTCTTTATTTTCTGCTGGTTTTGCCTTCAAATATTTCTCAATAATATTATACAATTCAATTTCCTTAAAAGGTTTTGATATATAATCATTCATTCCAAAGCTTATACACTTTTCTTTTTCACCAGGCATAATATGAGCCGTCATTGCAATAATTGGAATATCAGATTTCTCTTCATCTCTTATTTTTCTTGATGAAGTATAACCATCCATTATTGGCATTTGCACATCCATCAATAACAAATGATATTTATTATCTCTCACTTTTTCCATTGCAATCAATCCGTTTTCTGCAATTTCAACTTCCAGTCCAAATCCTTTTAATATGGTTGAAGCAAGTTTTTGATTCATCACATTATCTTCTGCCAAAAACACTTTAAATTTATTTAGTTCAGTACATAACATCTTCACTTCTTCGTTTTCTTTCGTTGCCGACATTGACTCATTATTTATCGGATAATTTATTTTCACAATAAATTCTGACCCTTCTCCTTCTCTACTTGTCAAAGTAATTTCGCCGTGTTGTATTTCAATAAGGTTTTTTACTATTGACAATCCCAATCCTGTACCACCATACTTTCTGGTTGTTTCTGAATTCCCTTGATTAAATCTTTCAAATACATCATTAATTTTATCAGCAGGAATTCCAATGCCTGTATCTTTTATTCGGAATATCATCTTCACTTCATTATTTTCTATGCCTGCCAATTCACAAGTTGCTGTTACTTTCCCTTTATTAGTAAACTTAATTGCATTGTTAATTAAGTTCACTAATATTTGTGTAAGTCGCGTAGGGTCACCAAAAACACTTTCCGGTATTCTATTATCAATTATTATTTCGAATCCTATATTCTTTTCCTTTGCTTTTTCTCCAAACATTACTTTCAGGGTATTCACCAAGCTTGGAATGCTAAAAGGGATTTTTTCAATGTGCAGCATTCCTGCTTCTATTTTGGAGAAGTCAAGTATGTCGTTAATAATATTCAACAAATTAGAACCACTGTTTTTAATTGCCGAAAGATACTCGGTCTGCGATTCGTCTAATTTAGTTTTCTGCAACAAACTTGAAAATCCAATTATGGCATTCATTGGTGTACGTATTTCGTGACTCATATTTGCCATAAACTGTTCTTTCAACATTGCATTTTCATCCGCTTGTTTTTTCGCTGCTCGTAATTCTATTTCTAGTTTGTTCCTTACATTTATGTCACGAAACAAAATCAATATTGCTAAAAGAGAAGCCAATATCCCCATTATTATTTCCCCATAACTCCACTTATGTGAAACTTCCAACAATTCATTACTCTTACCAATAAGAACTACAGAGGTAGCACTCAAACTATTTATTATTTCTACTAATGTATTATTTATTTTCTCAACAATTTCTTTCCCGTCCTTTGAACCACCCCCTCCCTGATTCATTTCATTTGCCCCTGCCTTCTTTGAAAAGTCTTTCCCTTCCATCAATTTTTTATATGTCAAATCTTTTAATTTTAAATATAAACTCGCTTCTTTATTTTCTTTCAAATATGCCCCCAAACTATCCAATTCAGAATTTATTTCCGCTTCCTTTCTTATACTCTCTTCCAAGAAATTTTTGTCGCCAGTAACATTATACCCTCTTTGATAAATGCCTAAAGTGTCAATATTGTTTCTAAATACCTTCATCGTTTCTGAAATTTTATAAGAAGCGTATAGCTTTTTGTTATTATCCGATAGCTGATTTATATAGTTGTTTGATTTATAAGCGATAAAAAGGATTAGTCCAAAACTTATAATAAAACTTAGAATGATTATTAATTTAGTATGGCTTTTAATATTAGTTTTCATTATACAAATTGATTACTATTTACGGAAAGTATTTCGTCAACAATTTCCTCTATTACATTTTCTTTCTTATAAATAAAGCTATCCGCTCCCGACTTTATTAAATCTATTGCAGTATCTGCATCGTTGTTTGAAGATAATATGATAGAATAAACTTCTGGCAATAAACTCTTTATTGCAATAATTGCTTGCTGACCATTCATTCCTTTACCAGGAAAGCTATCTAGAATAACAATTTTGGGTTGAATTGATTGTAACTCTTGCAACGCATCCTCAGCGCTGTTATAAACATAAACTGTGTAATTGCTTTTTTCATTTATCTCCATATTCAATTGAAGAGAAAACATACTTACGTTTCCAACAATAAATAAGGAGGGCTTTTTATATTTATTACAGAACTTCATTTTTTTATTTATTAAAACCTTTTACAATATGTTTTAAATAAGAAATCCCAAATGGTTTTTCAATAAAATGGTTAAAAACAATATTATGTTTTTTCAAAAATTCCTCACCATCTTTCAATGCACTGATAACAATTATAGGAGTGTTTTTGAAAGGATGCTGATTAAAAAGTGACATAAACGTTACTCCTGAAACAACTGGCATCATTATATCACAGATTATCAAATCCATTTTTTGATTATCCTCCACCATTTCCAACGCCTCCAATCCATTATTTGCAGAAAAGATTTTGTTTCCATCTTCTGTAAAGGTGTAAGTCATTAATTTCAACAACATCAAGTCGTCTTCTATAATAAGGATATTCATTTTATTGATTTTTAAAGATTAACACTCTTTTACTTTCCATCTATTTTATGCATCAAATCAGGTGCCCATAGCTGCAGTGCTATTACTGCCCCAATAATTGCTACGACAATAAACAACAAAATGAATACTCTGTTTCTTGATTTGCTCACTTCCGTTTTCAGTTCTTTTAATTTCAAACACTGAAGTATAGACATATTCAGTTTACGAAACATAAATTCATTTTTTACAATATAATCGTGCGCCCCGTGATGCATTGCCTTTACGGCAATATCAGCTTTCTCCTCACTTGTAAACATTATTACTTCCGTATTAGGGCTGTGTTTTTTAATCATATCTATGGTTTTTACCCCATCCATAGCGTTCTTTATTTTGCTATCCAAATGAAAATCTACGATTGCAAGATTTGGTTTACTACCCAAAGCTTTTTCGCATTCCTCTCCAGATTCAAAAGTTGTGATTACTGGGTTAAGTTTTGGGAATGTTTTTTCAATTTCATTCTTCAATGCCTTACCTAACATTTTATCATCGTCAACGATGAAAATACTAATTTGACTATTTGTTGCCATTTGTTTTAATTTTTAGTTGTTGTTTTTTATTATTTATTTAATCTATTTGTTTGATTTTGTTATATGTTCCAATATCCCTTCTAAGTAAGACATATCAAATGGCTTGTGAATAAAGTAACTGAATTTCAATCCACTTTTTTGTAACATTTCATTTCCTTCATCCAGAGAAGAAATTACAATAACTGTTGGCAACCATTTATTATAATACTCTTTCAGGTGGCTTGTAAATTCAGGACCTGTAACACCAGGCATCATTATATCACAAATTATTACATCCACATCTCTTTCTAGCTTCAAATAATCCAATGCTTTTTGTCCGTTTGTAGCTGTAACTATTTTATGTCCTAATGAAGTAAGGGTATGATTCAAAACTTTGTGCATTATTAAATCGTCGTCTATTACAAGTATGTTCATTTTATTTTGTTTAAAAATTAATAATTGATTTCTGTTGTAAAAGTAGCAGATGTTTAAATAGAAGTTTTTACTTTTTCGGTGAACAGGTAAAAACTATTGCTGAAAAGGAATGAACTTATGCTACAATAAATTCAAACGTTTCATCAACGCTGAATGTTGTGTATCACCAATAGGGATGGGATGTTTTTTAATAAACAAAGTGCCTGTTTCCACAGTATCCACTTTATCTAAAGCAACAATGTATGAACGATGAACACGCATAAACTTTGCACTTGGCAATTCTTTTTCTATTGCACTAAGTGTATAATGTATGGTACATTTTTTATCATTGGTATAAATAGTGATATAATCGCCTAAAGCTTGAATGTATAATATATCAGCTATGAGTAGCTTAGTAGAAATTCCTTTTTCACGAATAAAGAAATATTCTTTATCTATTTCGAGCGGTTTGCTGTTGCTGTCAAATATTTCTTTTGCTCTGAATACAGCTTTCAGAAACCTATCTTCTTTTACCGGTTTTACTAGAAAATCGACTACATTATATTCAAATGCTTCAACGGCATAATTTGGATTGGCAGTAATTAATATCGTTAATGGATGATTAGTAACAGACTTCAAAAAATCAATGCCACTCATCTTTGGCATTTCCACATCAAGCAGTAATAGGTCTATTTTTTCTATACTCAACATACTGGTTGCCTGCATCACATTCTCATATTCGCCAACAAGATTGAGGAAATCTATCTCACGCACAAAATGTTTGAGCACTGTACGTGCCATTTTGTTATCATCAACAATGATACAATTCATCAGGAAAGATTAAACTTTTTTAAGTGCATTCTTCGCATCTTCCGACTGTGGATTATACTCAAGAGCTTTGATAAAGTACTTTTTCGCTTCTGGCTTTTTCCCTTGGTCGAGCATTATTTTACCAGCTAATAAGTTGCTGTCGAAATCAAAAGGATATGCTTTAATAACTTTTGAAACATACGTTAACGCGTTCGCGTAATCTTTTTTGGTATAGTATATATATGCCATTCTATAGTTCACAATGGAATTGTTAGGGTCGAGCTTTAAAATATCCATATAAATGGAAAGCACACTATTCATATTGCCTAATGCATAAACAGGTAACACGTGACCGAATCTTGCTTCAATTGAATTAGGTTCTAATTCTAATGCTTTCTTATAATAGTTTTCTGACTTTGCATAATCCTTGCTCAAATATTCTAACCAGCCTAGGCGCAGATTAATTTCATACGATTCTATTTTTAACGAAAGCAGTGCTTCTATTGCTTTTGCGTATTGAGTGTCGTATTCAAAGGTGTAACTTTTTGAGAATGCAGTTTCTGCATTGTCTTGTGCTTTTAATGCTCCAGAAAATAAAACGATTGCTAAAATAATTTTGATTGATGTTTTCATAAATTCAATTGATTAGTTAGTTTTAGTTATAGACTACAAAAGTAGCTTTTGTTTTAATTTTAGTTTTCCAATTTTTATTGTTCAGCGATAAACAACCTACCTGTTGCGAAATGCGTTGATTATTTTTTTATTAGTTCTCCTCTATTACATCCAATATCTTTTCCATCTTTTTTTCGTCATAACTTCCATAAGTAGCGTATTTTATCTTTCCAGTTTTATCCAAAACAAAAAAGTAGGGTATATCCTTCTTCTGAAAATCAAGTTCTTCTTTGTATGTTTTATCGCCTTCATAAAATAAAAGATAGTTATAAAGTTCTTTATCTGTCATTGCTTTAATTTTCTCTTTTGATTGTTTACTTGTCAGTTGATTTATGCCAGTAAACATCGGTACAAAAAATAAATTAATATCATACTCCATTTGCGGGTCGAACACATCCACATCTTTCTTGTCCTTTTTGCCAATGAATTTATTATACATAGGGTTTATCCACGTTTTTAAATTTGTTTCCGCATCTTTGCTGAACGCCATACCAAGCAAGGTATATTTCCCTTTTGTATCAAGCGGGAGATTAACTGTCTTCCCATTATAATCTTCGCACACCATATTGGGAAACATCTTCCCTTCCACACCAGTAAATGGTTTAAAGGCAAGCAAAACTATAACAAAAGTTACAATAAGTTTGTTCATTTCAACACCTCCGGCAATTTGTCTTTTGTTCGTTCACCACTTGCAATTTTCAAAAGAAATACTGCTCTGCCATTTTCAAAATCTGTTTGCATTTCCGTTTTCAAAACATCCATAAGCAAATTGTATTCCCCAAATAGTTGTGTACTTAAACCATTTACTTCTACCCTTATATCTTTGTTTTCTTTAACACGTTGAATAAAATCAATTACTTTTTGCTCATAACCATCCGTTAAAGCATACATACTTATTTCAATTGTTGCAATCATCTTATTAATGGTTATTTATTATTTATTGAGTTCTGCAAACTTTGCATCTGCTTTAAATTTCTTTGCTTTTTTGCCAACACGAATTATTTTTATATGAACAATGGTATCGCCCTGCACAATAGCATTCACCACATCCTGCCCGTTAACTACGTGACCGAATATAGTATGATGTCCATTTAGCCATTTTGTTTCTACGTGAGTAATAAAAAACTGACTCCCGTTTGTTTTCGGTCCGGCATTAGCCATAGCAAGCACTCCTGGACCAGTAAATTTTAATGAATCTACAAACTCATCTTTAAAAGCATAGCCAGGACCACCACCTCCTGTTCCTTGCGGGTCGCCACCTTGTATCATAAAGTTGGGTATTACTCTGTGGAATTTTAATCCGTCATAATAAGGTATGCCATCTGCTTTTGCAGTGTTGTGTATTTTACCTTCTGCTAATCCAACAAAGTTGGCTACCGTTAAAGGAGTGGCTTCCATCTCCAGCTTCAAAAGTATTTTTCCTTTTGTAGTTTCTATTTCGGCATAAAGCCCTTTTTCTAATTTCGGCTTTTCCATTCGTGCAGAAATAGTACCGAGCGCAACTAATAATAATGTTACTGATAAGATTATCTTTTTCATATTGTTTTTTTTGTTGCGCAAAGATAAAATATTTGTCCATTCCTAAAATTCAATTTTCATTTCTTTATTTGTTATTCCATCTAAGTTCAATCTTGCATAGTAGGTTCCTTGTTGCAAGTTACGAGTACGGAAGGTATAATACAGTTGATAATCTCCTTTGGGATGCCCTATGTTTTCAAAAAGAAGTTGTACCAACTTTCCTCCACTATTATATATAGCAATAGTTACGTGTGCATTTGTTGCAAGCGAATAATCAAACGTTCCTTCAATTTGTTTTGCTCTACCGCTTACCTCCCTTTCATAATCCACGTTGTATGATGGAATTGGTTTGCCAGTAATTTTTGAAACATACTTTTGCAAACCGCCTGCATCTGTATCAGAATTTGTGATGCCTCCTAATGAATAGTTGTCGGAGACTGCCCAAACAGCGTCCTGTGCGGTAAATAGGTTATAATATTTATTACTATCGATGTACTGCGCTAGTTTAATTAAGTTTGAATCTGCCATTTTGCCGATAGAATAAGTTGAATTCTCTGCCGGACAACCATTATGTGCCTGACAACACATTCCATACACATCAATTGTTTTTAATTGACCAGGACTAGAACTAAATTCTTCCTGTTTGGTTACAAGAATATCCTGTTCTTTCTCATTTTTAGAATCTAATCTTCTACCATCTTCTAATTTGAAATTAAGAATACGATTAGAAATATTCTTAATTTTCATCTCAATTACTTTGCCCGTAAAACCTCCCTTACTTTTAATTGTAAGTTTAATTAATCCCTTTTTACTCGCTTCTTCTAGCGAGATAACATTTTTTGCAATTGCCTGACTTAGTGTGATGCATATAGCTAACACAACTAAAATACTTTTTCTGATTGTTTTCATTGTTTCCACCCTTTAAAGTTATTTACTGCTATAATGGGAAAGAAAATAAAAGATACAGGGGAGAGTGTTTAACGATTATCGTTTATTGCTGAAGATAGAAATGATTTATTTCTTTGGTAGTGGACTTGGTGTGAGGGTCATTAAATTTAATGATTCCGAATATTGATTTAACAACAAGCTCTTTAGCTGACGTTTTTTTAATTAGAAAAGTTGTACCGCAATCCATATCAGTTAACTCAATATTCTCTTTCTGTTGATACCAACTGCCTATTGAAATAACCATATTATCATACGAGTAAATATATTTGCCACCAGCTTGTAGCGACAAACAAAACTTTTCATCTGACGTATAAAATATTCCTTTTTTAATTACTGTTCCTTCTCCCGTTTTTGGTAATTCATAAGTAGAAACAGAAATGGAATTATAATAATTATCATCTACAGGATTTTCTGATTTTGCAAACGTTCTTCCTTTCAGCATATTGAATCCAACAAATGTTTTTAGTTTATTTCTTTCTTCCGAATAAACTAATTTCAATTGTTCTCCATTTATTTTGTCTTTCAAAAATACAGTGTCTTCAACAAGTTTAGCAGTACCAATTGATAATAGATGTATTTTTTGTTCATCACCATAATAGCCCGAAAGCTCAAGAGAGTAATTGTTTTTTGCATCAATAATCAAATCCAAATTATTGGTTTCGGAATAACGAGCTATGTAATACCCCGAAATTTGAGAATGCGAAAGAAGAGAAATAAAAGATAAAAGAAAAACAACTAATGTTTTACTTTTCATTTAGTGCAAAATAATAATCTTCTTCGAAATCGTTTCTCCTGATTTAATATCTTTTATTTCTACAAGATATAATCCGTTGGCAATGTTTTTTACATCCAAAGCAGTTGCATCTTCTGATGTTTTTGTTTGCAACACATTTTGCCCCGCAATAGTATAGATACCTATTTTATAATCCGCCTTTTTAGATAGATAGATGTTTACCTTATCATTTGCTGGATTTGGATATACATACGATTGAAAAGAAGAAGTTGCTAAATCATTAACATTAGCCAGCAAAGGGTCGTTTGCTAATATAGAAGCCACATCAATGTTTTCATCACCTGGCTGATAAACCAACCACTGTATCGCATCAAAAAACATTTCGTCAGTAGTGCTAGTTCCTGCCTGTACATTCTGCGGCGGGTTATGAGGATTATTTAAATTGTTTGTAGTGTTATCATAAAAGTGCATTGAATGAAGCGTATAATTATTTGGTATTTTTTTTAGATTAGGAAACGTGTAATATCCTTGCCAATCGAATCGCCAATTATCTATTTTAATTTCTTTTATTGTATCTGTTCCCAAAAAAGCATAATTAGTAATCTTGGTACATATTTTATGCGAGTGCGGAAACACAGCAAACAAAGATATATCGCCCGACAGTGCATAATTTTGGGTAAACGTTTGAGTAGTGTTTGCAGGTATTGGCAACGACCACAGTTGCAACGGAACAGAGTTATATATAGTACGAACACCAGTGGTACCTATAGGATAAAAGTATAATCGTATTTGCGTATTGTCCATCTGTCCGCCAGTGCCGGCAGGGTAATGTATTTGCAACACCAGCTTAGAACCCGCTTTAATACGGATACCCGCTTTAAGTGGTGCTTGTCCCGGAAACACTGTTGGAGGCGAGCCCGGAGCATAACCTCCTATACCTATATCGCCAGTTATAGTCCAGCAATTACCTGCTGTATTACTAGTAGTAGTTGCCATAGAATCCAGATTAACAACCACGTGATGTACTATCGGAACATTGCCTGGCACAATTTCGTAAGCCCGCAATATCCTATCCTGCAACAAACCTGTAGGTAGTGAAAAACAATCGTAAGCATCAGCAGTAAGCGTTGCATTACTTGCAAAAGCACCTGTAGATAATATTAAATCGGGAGTACCATTTAGTTGATATTGCTGATAAGTAGGCGGAGTTGGCGCAAGTGTAGTATCGCCCATTGTGAAGCCTTGATTAATCCAACTTAATAAATCTGCTTTTTCGGAAGCAGTAATTATATGCTCGTGTGTAAAGCGGCTGTATAAGGTATCGGGGGGCCAAGGCGGCATTCGGTTGCCCGTTAAATCGGCACTCAAGGCATACGCCAAATTCATTGTTTGACTATAATTCATCATCGGTGGTGCGTGCTGATTTAAGTGATGGCACGATGTACAGCGACTATAAAATATGTGTGCTACATCTTTGTAGTCCTGCGCTGTAGTGGTAGTAGCAGTTAGTCCTATAAATGCAAATAATACAATGTAAAGTTTTTTCATTCGTTTGTTTTTGTTTAATAAATAAAATTATTCGGTTATTAGCGAAGAACAAAAATAATGTAAATATTATTAATACGCTAATTTATTACACTATCCTTATTACCTTCGCATCCAATTATTATTTATACAAAATGAAACTACATACAATACACACAGGCAATTTTAAATTAGATGGAGGTGCAATGTTTGGCGTGGTGCCAAAATCTATTTGGCAGAAAACAAATCAGGCGGATGAAAACAATATGTGTAACTGGGCAATGCGCTGTTTGCTGATTGAAGATAGCAACCGTTTAATTTTAATTGATAACGGATTGGGTACTAAACAGGATGATAAATTTTTCGGGCATTATTATCTCAACGGAAATGATACACTCGAAAACTCTTTGAAACAAGCAGGTTTTAGCAAAGATGATGTTACTGATATGTTTTTAACTCATCTTCATTTCGACCATTGTGGTGGCAGTATAAAATACAATAACGACAGAACTAAACTGGAAACAAACTTTAAAAATGCTACCTATTGGAGCAATGCCGAACATTGGGAATGGGCAACAAAACCAAACCCGAGAGAGAAAGCAAGTTTTTTAAAGGAAAACATTTTGCCGATTCAGGAAAGCGGACAATTAAAATTAATAGATGGCGAAACAGATAAACAAATGGGTGATGCTATTACTATTACTTATATGCGCGGACATACAGATGCGATGATGCTTCCGCAAATATATTATAAAGGAAAAACTGTAATGTTTATGGCTGATTTAATTCCTTCGGCAGGGCATATACCTATACCGTATGTAATGGGATACGATACCCGCCCGCTACTTACCATTACCGAAAAAGAGAGGATACTAAATGAGGCAGCAGAAAAAGAATTTATTTTATTTTTTGAGCACGATTCTGTAAACGAATGTTGTACCGTACAAAAAACGGATAGAGGAGTGAGGTTAAAAGAGACATTTACGTTGGAAGAGTATTTTGGATAGTTGTTTATAACGTGCTGTGTAGGATGCCACGCAGATAAAATAAGGTTAGTTATGATTAAGAATGATTCCTTTTCTTTTGATTTGCCTTATCATTATTTGCCTTCAGCAATTATGTTGTGTTTCTTACTATCCATTCATAATTCACAACTCCAATCTTAATCATTTTTTATCTTAATAAATCGGTGTCATCTGTATACCTTCTTTAAATTGGTCTAGGATGCCACGCAGATAAAATAAGGTTAGTTATGATTAAAGATGATTCCTTTTCTTTTGATTTGCCTTATCATTATTTGCCTTCAGCAATTATGTTGTGTTTCTTACTATCCATTCATAATTCACAACTCCAATCTTAATCATTTTTTATCTTAATAAA
>CAILDT010000547.1 GCA_903833025.1 uncultured Bacteroidota bacterium
AACGTCATTGCGAGCTTTTCGCGAAGCAATCTCCGACATCCCTGTAAGCGCGAAGCTGAAGCGTTGAACTGCGCGGCTGGGCTTCGTTTCTTTTTTATTTTATTTAGTTGTACTTATTTTATTTTTTTATTTCCATTCTTATTTCTAAAATCCTATCCCTGTTAAGCGTAGCGTCTCGCTAACCATTCATACAAGTCCTCTGGACTTAATTATTTTTTCAAATGTATTATTAATGTTGTTGTAAGGCGGGACGCCTTGTTAAATCGGACGTAGCGGGACGCTACGCCCAACTGTGTATTTATGTTTTGCTTTCTTTTCGTTTAAGGTACAGATACAAGCCTTCTACTTTTTCCCTTGCCCATGGTGTTTTGCGTAGAAAAGTCAAACTTGATTTTATACTTGGGTCTTTTATAAAACAATTAATTTTTATTTCGTTACCTAAATATTCCCATCCTTTATTTTCTACCAAATACGTTAGTAGTTGTTCCAGCGTTATACCATGCAGCGGGTTATTTTTCTGTTCTGTCATTTTATTTTAAAGGTTGCTTAAGTAAATATTCAATAACCGATTTCCAGTCTGGAAACTCTGGTTGACCGAAATGAATATGTTCTCCTTTAAATTTATCCACTCCATTTGCTGTGCGGTCGTCTATTAAAAAATCTCCTTGATTCAAATGTTTGTGATGTGATAAAATTAATCTTTTGTAAGCTGCTTTACCAAGATGTTTTTTTACCCAAGCCAATTTATCTGATGATGCCGTATGGTTTTCCCAAGGCGAAGTAGAAAGAATATAAGTATCAAACTTTTCTGCAAGCAGGTTATAGGCTTCTATTGCGCCTTCCATTGGTTCCATTAAAGCAAATATGCCGGGTACTTCATCTAACCTGCCTTCGTATTGGGTTTTAATTTCCGGTGATAACTTATCAATACCACTCTGGAAATCAACCAATACATTATCCATATCTACATATAGTATTTTTTTCATTTTGTTTTTATCTTATCTAACCTTTAAACAATTTAAAACTTACCTGATACCTATAAAATTCAATGTTATTAGTTACAGACAAAGCTCTTTTAATTCTTAAATCATCTTCCTGTGCAATGATAATTCCTTTTACAGTTTGGTTTTCTTCTGCCAGTTCTTCTTTTACATAACCCATATAACGTTGTAATTGTCCTACCACATTATCACTTGCCCTTCCTTTTTTTAATTCTACCACTAACAATGTTTTTTTGTCTTTGCTGATAGCAAGTATATCAAGCGGACCTGTATCGGTTTGATATTGTTTTCCTACCAATTCCCCGTCTTCTTCATAAATATCATATAGTTTGCTTAGTTCGGTTTGTTTCCAGTTTTGAACTAAAAAATCTTCAAGGTGTTTTTCAATTGCAAATTCTGAAACATCCTCTACCGTGGCATCAGATGAACTTATAACTGGAGGTCTGTCACCTCCAATTAATTTCTCTATTTCTTCAGCATATCTTGTAATGGTACTTACCGTACCTATGGAACCAGAGGAGTTCCGTAATGATTCACTCATTAAATTTCTTTCGATGGTAGCGGTGTACCATTTTACTTTTCTGCGATGAGGCAATACGGAGTCCTCTACATAAAAGTAACTGTCTGTTACTTCACCAACATAATATGTGCCTGTGCCAATGGGACACAAAACAATATCTCCTTTTTTAATTCCTTTGGCAATTGTCCATAATGCACCGCAAGCCAAACCTTCTGATACCTTGCTTTTGCCGGGATGTTTGTTTATCCAAACAGGAATAAATTTTAAATTAAAATCACGCCAGTTATCAGGTAAACTGTTTGATAAATTAATATCTATATCAAAATTACATCCTATATAATTTCCTTTAAAACACTCTTCTGCATGGGCACTTTTGGGACCAAGCATTATTCTGTAATAGTTTTTCATTTAATTCAATTGATATCTTTATTTAGATTTTATTTAAACATTTCATTGTCGTCAGTTGCACCAATAATTCACAGTAAGCGCGAAGCTGAAGCGTTGAATAATGCCGCTGGGCTTCGTGTTTTTTTATTTTATAAGTTGTACTTATTTTTTTTATTTCCATTCTTTATTTAAGCGAAGCTTAAAATATTAAAACATCACGAAGCACTAACACACTTGCTTTGCTTCAGCTTCGCGCTTACAGGGGTTTCCATTTTATTCCTCAGCAGCTATCGAAACTTTCTCTTCCCCCTTTGCATACTCCTTTGGTGCTGCCTTCCACAACTTATTTATTTCGTCTTTTATTTTTTGTTCAAAGATTTGAATTAGTTTCTTGTTTGAGTTTACCAATGCTTGTTCTTCTTCTATTCGGTTTACAATTTCTTGTTGGATATAGATTGGTGGAACTGGAATTTCAAGCGGTTTTAAAATTTCAATGTTAATATTTTTTTGTGCTGCTTGTGGTGCAATGTCATTCAAGTATTGCTTTTGTGTTCTCATTATTAATTCCAAATAATAAGGATTTACTTTTTCATTAGGAATTAAGCCAACTACAGAATCTGTAAAACAAGCTTCGTAATTAAGGATTGCCGTATCACCAATGTTTGCTGCTATTGTAACTAAAACAATTGTTGGTTTAAATAATTTGCTTACTGTTAATCCCAACTCATTTAATGTTTGAGTGTATGTAACATTGCCTCCTTTTGCTCTTACAATATCACCTGTTTGAATGAATGGATATTTCCCTTCAAAGAATTTAGGTTCATTTCTTGGTCTGTGAGAAAACTTACCTCTTTTTATTTCACATA
>CAILDT010000548.1 GCA_903833025.1 uncultured Bacteroidota bacterium
AAATCGTCCTTCTTAGTTAAGACTTCTTCCAAGGTAAAGAGGTCTTCGATATATTCATATAAATTGACTGGACGTAGACTTTTCGCTAAATGATATTTCACATAGACTTTCTTATCTTCGCTCGTTTTTCTGAGTAACATATCCATTTGTTTTGTCTGGAAAAGTGTATTGACTTCATTAATGCCGAAATCTTTATATTGTGAGACATCGTATTTTTGCGCTTCTAATAAATCTATTATTGTCTTGCGGGAGTTATACGTTTCAATAATTTGTCCACTTTGAGTATTATTACGTTGGGCCATTTTCTTTACTATATTATACATAAGTTTTATTTAATTAGATTCAATTTTATAATATTATTTCTTTATTATGATTATTTTCTTTTTGTCGCTGCCACCGCCGAAAGCGTTATTGCTGTCTCCGATAGTGTCATCACCGCCTCCACCTTCCTTTTCCTTTTCAATTTCCTCGTCTTCCTCGGGGATTAAAATAGATTCTTCTTCTAGTTCGGGGGTAGTAAGAGGCATTAAGGCTTGTCGGGTGAGTTGCATTGGCTGCGCTTGCATAGGCTGCTGCTGCTGCGCTTGTTGTTGTCCTTGTTGTTGCGCTTGTACCTGCTGCGCTTGTACCTGCTTCAAAGCTATCGTTTGCGCTTGTTCTTCTACCGTAATTTGCGCATTATTTAAATTTTCATCCCTACTAATAACTAGCAAGGGATTTTCTTTTAGCCACGCCTCTTGAGCGGATTTTTCATAAGTATTTGTAAAATCTTTCACCCGATAAGCTTCCGCTATTTCATGCAAGAAAGCCACTTGTTGTTCCCCATGCACTTCCTGCGCAGCGGCCAAAATATCCGCATCCGCCTGCGCCAGAATATTCGGTTGTAAAAGCGACCCCCATGTCGTCGGCAATTTATCCAGTGTCCGATAAGCCTCTGCCCGATCTAATAAGGCCGTCGCCAATTCACTACTAATGCCTTTAAAGCCTTTACCTACTAAATAGATTTCCGAGTTTGTCGGCCGACTCGTTTTCGGTTTGATAATATATGTCTCGTCAAACAATGAGGCCACAATAGCGATAATAGAACGACTGAATGGCGTATAAAAAGTGAATTGTTTGGTAATCAACGTCCCGCCAATAGCTAGCGCTAAGATGCCCGTGATAATTTGACCATAGTTCACAAAAGCCGTTAATTCTTCTTGCCGGTTCAAATCCGCTTTATCTATTTCAATACCTACATCACTGGTATATAAATTCGCTCCATCTGAGTCCGAAAACCGCTGATGTGCGGCATTACCCAAGGTATTAATGACGGCTGCGTCTGTCACATCACCCGTAACAGGTGTTTCACCTTCCGGCAAAGCATTCGGTGCGGGTCCCATTAACCAATGTAAGCGATTTTTCTCATATATTTTATATTTATCTTCCAAAATCGTTTTGTCGCCAGCTTGCATCGCCGCTGCAGGTAAATAAGAACTCGCTACCCAATCAAAATCACTGCTGACGCATTTGGTGCGCATAAAATGGTTAATGGCAATCACGAAAGCCCCTGGCAATTCCGCATTACAAAACACATTCACGACTGGCAAACATTGTCCATTCTGCATAAGTAACTCTAACTGATAAATCATTTCATACATTTTCAAAGCCGCATTAGTCGCATGTTCCATATTATAGGTTTTCTGCACCAAGGTACGCAAAGTAGCATACATATCTAGTTTATTCGTCAAATTATAGAATAAACCTTCAGGTATTTCATTTAATTTATCTTTTGCGGCGTTCAATTTATCTTTCAAAGCAAACCAACTGTTTTCTTGAGCAGGTTCTAGGGTAATTAATTCATTACTATTCGCCGTAGGCACCGGCGTCAAATCTTCTACTTTAATGGTATCTATTGCACTGATTAGCCATTTCTTAAATGGTGGCGGCGGTAATTTCGTAAAACCTAAAGCTGCCATATTTCGCTTACTTGCCGCTGCTGCCGCTGCTGCCGCCGGACCTTTCTTCGGTATGAGACCTTGTAGTTCTACTGTACTTTTACCCGTGAGTCTTTGCAAATTATCTGAGAACGACATATTGGTCATCTGGTCTACATTAGCCTCGGTAATTAGCCGCATTTGCACATTCATTGTCGCCAGCTCCTGCATCAAGAGTTTGAAAGCATAAGGTACTCTGACAATACTAAACGACCGCCCGTATTTGCTCAGCGTTTGTATCTTCATGTTATCAGCACCTCCACTCAAAGTGCCGTTGAATTTAATCGGTCCATCCGCCAAAGGACTCAGGAACAAATTCTGGCTCTCATTATATATGGCCACCGTGCCGGTTTTATTACAGACCGCCATATAATAATCGTCACCTCTTACCAGCATAGATTCTTGCAAGAAATTCGTTATTCCGTGCGCAATGAGACCATCGCGTTCCATCTCGCCGATTCTGAGACCACCGTCATTCGCTCGCCCTTGTACTGTTTGCCGGGTTAAAACCGTTCGCGGTCCGAGCGCCCGATAATTGATTTTGTCTTTCACCATATGTTTCAAACGCATATAATAGGTGGGTCCCATATAAATCTCGGTCTCAATTTGTTCGCCCGTTTGCCCATTATAGAGAATCTCATTGCCACTAGAATGATACCCGGTTTCCGTCAAAAGTTTTCCGAAGACTTTTGACATATCACTCTTATTAACAAACGCCGTACAATCGCCGAAGGCCCCTTGCATCGCACAAGCTTTACCCATGAGCGACTCCACTAATTGCCCGATGGTCATTCGCGAAGGTAAGGCGTGCGGATTTATAATAATGTCTGGTTTAATTCCATTCGCCGTAAAAGGCATATCTTCCTCGGGAATAATTAAACCGACGGTTCCTTTTTGCCCACAACGACTGCAAAACTTGTCGCCAATGCCCGGAATACGTTCATTTCTAATTTTCACTTTAGCAATCCGGAAACCTTGTTCCCCTTCGGTCATAAACGATTTGTCCACATAACCCATTTGCCCTTTTTTGGGGAAAGAAGAGCCATCTACAAAAGTATCAGGCTGGTCTAGATTCGGCGTGACTTTACCAATGAGCGCCATTTTCTCGTCGACATAAGTATTCTCTTTCACGAGACCATATTCATCCAGTTGCGAATAGTCATAGCCGGGTTTAGTGCCGACCACATTCTTGCTTTCAATATTGGCGAAATAAGAATCCATCGTTTTTTGACCGACTTTAGCACTTTCTTCTCGACTTTCATACACACTGAAATAAGTCGTGCGGAAGAGTCCTCTTTTCAAAGAGCCTTCATTAAAGAGAATAGAGTCCTCCACGTTATATCCATTATACGACATAATAGCGACGATTGTATTTTCGCCACACGGATGTTCCTCATTATTAATATGTTTAAGATAACGGCTTTTCACGAGCGGCACTTGTCCATTATTCAAAACAATGCCGGTTTTATCTACACGTACTTGATAGTTGGAGTGATAAAGAGAGATGGCTTGCCGCGCTTGACCGCAGGCAAACAAGTCGCGCGGTAATTGATTGTTCTCGGGAAAAATGACTTGGTTACCCATGACGCCTAGCATTAAAGACGGATGAATTTCTATATGGGTATAAGGCTTTTCGCTTTTTTGCATAATATCATAGTCCATGGCGATGAGTGAGCCTTCGGCTTCGGCTGTATCGACATAATCCAACATGGCTTCTACCCCATTTAAGGCTTTCAAGTCCGTGACATTATACAAATCGGCCACGGTATCGTAGACATGGTCGGGCTTTAGCGTTTCTTTTTTCGCTGCAAAGCCCGTAATCAATTGGTTCCAGGTGAAATCATTTTTGCCGATTTTTTCTAAAAGGGCTTCGTTCTGATAGCTGGGCTTTGCATTACTAGATGTGCCTTTTGTTCCTTCGGTACTTGTGCCTGCTGCACTAGCAGTGTAAAAAATCGGCCGACAAATTCGTCCCGCATCCGTATAAATAAAAAGCGTATTCTGTTCAATACTCCAAAATACACTCGTAAAAGTAGGTATAACGGCTACTCGTCGTAAACTTTTGATTAACTGGACGGTTTTCCGCGGTTCTTCAATCACGCCGACCCACTTGCCATTCACAAATACTTTACAGAGTTGAGAGATGATTAAAGGTGTGCATTCATTTAGCAATAGTAAATCCGCATTCATCCGCAACCAACGCATCATAGGATAAGCCGAGTAACCTTTTGTCACCGCCGCCATAATCGTCAAATTCTTATGGAGACCAACATTACCGCCATCCGGCGTATCAATCGGGTCAATAATACCCCACTGCGTCGTATGTGCTAACCGCGGCCCGACAATTTTCGCACTGGCATCTAGTGGCAGATTGATTTTGCGCAGCTGGGCAATAAAAGAATTAAAGCTCAAACGATTCACGTCTTGCACGACACCCACCCGTTTTGTATGTGCTTCGGCGCCCCAGTTGCCTTTAAACGCTTTCCGAAACCCGTCCGCCGTAATCCGTTCCCCAAAGAATTCTTTATAATTCAGTTCTACGAGCGAGGGAAAGTTTTTCAAATAAGCCCCTTTCTTGTAATAATATTCTTTATCAAATTTCTGATATATATGGTGCTGCTGCAGCGAATAATATTCTTTGAATAAATCGTATAAGAGCGAACCCGTCAGCTCTACTCGCTTATACCGAAAATTATCCCGATCCGTCGCTTTGCGGTCTTTGGTAAATACCTGCAAAAGTTGGTTTACCATATAGCCAATAAAATAGGCTTTCTCTTGGAAATTCATCTCACCGACATGAGGTAATAAATAATTCGTCAAGATTTCCAAGGCATGCGGCACCGTTTTACCTTTGGTGAGCGTAGCGATATATTTCAGTGCGACTTCTTGATTGAAAATTTTACCAGCATCATGCACCGACGGAATAAATAAATCTATATAATGTGCGTTTTTCTCTCGGTCTAATAAACAATAATCTATAATATCTCGGTCGGATTCAATACCTAAGGCTCGCATTAGAATAAATAAAGGCACAGGTTTACGCACATTTGGTACAATGACCACCATTTGCTGATTCGTTAAAGTCACACTCGGGGCGACCATTTTTACGGCCAACGTACGGATAGGTTTAGAGGCATCTTCCGAGACCGAACGAATTTCCGCCGAATGACTATAGAGATCATTTCCTTTATCCCGCATATAGAGCATATTATCGGCGAATTTCTCTTGGCATACAATACTTTTCTCTTTCCCGTCAATAATAAAGTAACCGCCATTGTCATTCTTACATTCACCCATTCGGAAACGCACTTGCCGATCCAAGCCATTAAGAATACATAAATCGGATTGTAACATAATCGGAAAACGTCCGAGGAAGATTTTATTCAAGATAGTAGTGCTTTGTTCCATCACGCCCGTTTCTTGATTCTTAATAAAAAAATCCACCTCCACGTCGTAGTGAATGGTTATCCCATAAGTCATATTGCGGAGGCGCGCTTCATTCGGATACATAAAATGTTCCCTGTCTTCGTCGTAAATGATGGGTTTGCCGTAATAGAGCTTGTCACCATTCTTACCGCCGAGATACATATCGCATTTCAAGGCAAATTCGCCTGTGGTTGCGTCTTGTTCTTTCATCATTTTAATCGGATTCTTCTCTTTGAAGATGCGTTTAATGCCTTCATTGAAAAAAGCACTAAATAATGCAACTATGTGAATTTTTTTGAAAAATGCTGTGCATCAATGCACTAAAACTGCACTAGATGAAACATTGAGTGCATCAGAAAATCTTGAGACAGTTTCAATACCCC
>CAILDT010000549.1 GCA_903833025.1 uncultured Bacteroidota bacterium
AAGAGGCCACTTTTTTGATAAAGACATATTGAAACAGCTATGAGCAAACCCTTTTATTGATTCATCGGTATTATACATTGTTAATGCAACACCATCGCCTTTGAAATTAAATACTTCAAACGATTGTGCAGGACTTCCATCTTCAGGAGTAAAACTAACTGTTAGTTTTCCTTTGCCTTTAGTAATAAAATCTGTTGCACGATACTGGTCACCAAAAGCGTGACGACCTATACAAATAGGTGCTGTCCAGTTAGGCACCAAACGAGGAACATTTTTACAAACTATAGGTTCACGGAAAACAGTACCATCTAAAATGTTACGGATAGTACCGTTTGGCGATTTCCACATTTGTTTTAATTTAAACTCTTCTACTCGTGCTTCATCAGGAGTAATGGTGGCACACTTAATACCAACATTGTATTTTTTAATTGCTTCCGCAGAATCAATCGTAACTTGGTCGTTTGTTTTATCACGATATTCAACGCCAAGGTCGTAATACTTAATATCTAGTTCAAGATAAGGAAGGATTAATTTATCCTTAATAAATTTCCAGATGATGCGAGTCATCTCATCGCCATCTAACTCCACTACAGGGTTTGCTACTTTAATTTTGTTCATTGTATTTATATAATTGTTAAAAGTTATTTTTAAAAAGGGTGCAAATATAAGATTTTGATTGAATGACTAATACCCAAAAATATCTTCTAAAGAAAGATGAACTACCTTGCCATATTTTTCAAGCGTTTTAAAATCCAACGATTCTTTTTTGCCTAACACTAATGTGTTATAATGTTGGTTTTTTACGTGCAATTCTTCAAAAATTTTAATATCAGACAAGGACATCTTTGGTATTCTTTCAAACACATCTTTTCGTATGTCGTAGTTTAATCCAAGTTTTTTAGCCCTTTCGTAATTGAAAAGGATATTAGCTTTGGTAATTCTTTCCGAACGAATACTTTGCATAATTTGTTCCTTACACGCTTTAAAATTAGTTTCTGATTCAGGCATTTTATCAAGCAACTCCTTCATCCCACTCATTGCTTCGGGTAGTTTATCCGCTTGTGTACCGATGTAAGAAAACACAAAATTGTTATCCTCTAACTTCCCTGCTGGTTGGTAAGCCGAATAGACAGAGTATGCTAACGCCTTTGATTCGCGCATCTCCTGAAATACGACCGAAGACATTCCACCACCAAAATATTCATTAAACATTCTAACTACGGGTGCGTTTTTTTTGTCGTAAACACCATCCTTAGCCAACATAATAATTTCAGCTTGTTTCATATCATAATCTACAACAAACACAGTGTTAGTTGCATCTTGTGTTTTATATTTAATAGAAGGAGGAAGTTGAATCATCTTTTCAGGTGTGCGATGCACGGTGCTTAATATCTTATTTGTTTCTAAAGGTGGCGTACTGCCGTAGTATAATATATGATGTTCATTAGTAGTTAATTTATGCAATATATCAAGTAGGTCAGCAGATGTCAATGCTTTTAATTCGGGTGCAGATAATATGTTTTTATAAGGAGAAATACCTCCATATTTGCCATAATTGAATAACGCACCATATAGTATTTCATCTTTACTTAATTTAGCATCTGCCCGCTTTTTTAATATATCCGAAACCATATTCTTTAAGGCATCATCATTGGGTTGAGCATTTTGCAATAAGTCTTCAAACAAATCTGTTGCTGATTGAAAGTTTTCTGACAACCCTCTCAAGCTTACCCATATTTGGTCTTCTCCAGCAAACACATCATAAGAACAGCCAAGTTTATAAAATTGCTGTTGAACTTCTGTTGCTGATAGTTTTTTAATACCAAGATATTTCAAGTAATTAATTGCAACACTTAATTTCTTATTATCATTTGTGCCCATTTCGAAAACATAATACATATCAAACGTTTTGTTTTCTGTGTTTGCAGTATATAAAACAGGTACGTTGTTTTTAATATTAAACTTCTGAATATCTTTTTCATAATCCAAAAACACAGGTTCTATGTCGTGCACAGGTGCTGTGATTATCTTTTTTACAAAAGCACTCATATCATTTCTATTTACTTCCACAGGTGTTATAGCAGGTTTTTCAACTTTTTGAACACTCTTATCTTCGCCAGTTTCTTTGTAAACAACAACGTAATTATTAGTGTAATTTTTTGTTACGAAATCTATCACATCTTTTTTAGTTATTGATTTTAATCGGTCAATTGTATTCACATCATTCTGCCAACTTTGCCCTGTAACAAATGAATTTACAAATGCACTTGCTCTCGAATTATTATTTTCATAAGATTTTGTTTGTTCATATTTCATATCTGTAATTATTGCAGGTAACAACCAATCAGCAAAATCTCCTTTTTTTATCTTATCAAACTGGCTTAACAATAAGTTTTTTACTTCTTCCATAGATTGTCCTTGTTTAGGAGTGCCGCTTAATACGTGTGCCGAATAATCTTTAAACTCCATATCAAAGCTATTTCCGTCAATAAGTTTTTGGTCTTGATTCAAATACAAATCAATTAATCCTGCTTTCCCATTATAAAGAATTTTATTTACAATCCTTATCATATCAGCATCTTTACTGCCTGCTCCAGCAAATCGAAATCCTATCATTACACTTTCAGCGTCAGGTCCTGTAACCTTTTTAATTACTGGCTCTAACATTGGTGCTTCTACTATTGGTTTGTATTCGGGTATCTGTTTCCTTTGCCAGGTATGGAACTTCTCATCTATCAATCTTATGGTTGCATCAGGGTCGAAATCGCCTGACAAGCAAATTGCCATATTATTAGGTACATAATAAGTATTAAAATATTCTTTTATCTTCGTTAACGAAGGGTTTTTAAGGTGTTCAATTGTTCCTATTGTTGTTTGCGAACCATACGTGTTGTGCGGAAACAATCCTGAAAACAAAGCTTCCCACGATTTTTCCCCATCATTATCTAATCCTCTGTTTTTCTCTTCATACACTGCCTCCAACTCGGTATGGAACAACCGCATCACAGGATTACGGAATCGTTCTGCTTCTATTGTTGTCCAATTATCCAATTGATTAGAGGGTATATCATTTACATAAACAGTTTGTTCGAGCCACGTGTAAGCGTTAGTTCCTTTAGCTCCAATGGTTGACATCATTTTGTCGTATTCATTCGCTACTGCAAATTTAGAAGCATACCCCGAAATGCTATCAATGCTATGGTATATTGTTTTACGCATTGTTACATCTGTTGTATGACGGTATCTTTCATATAGTTTTTCTATCTTATCCAATTCTACTTTTTCACTTATAAAATCTTTCGTGCCATATTGGTCCGTACCTTTAAAAAGCATATGCTCCAGATAGTGCGCTAACCCTGTTGCATCAGCAGGGTCGTTTTTACTGCCTGCTTTTGTAGCAATATAGGTTTGAATACGGGGTGCATTTTTATACACGGTCATATACACTTTCAAACCATTATCCAACGTATAAATACGAGCATTCAATGGGTCGTTAGGTACCGATTCGTATTTAAATTGTTTAAGCGGTAAATCTTGTGTCGCGCTGGCAGTAGCTGGTTTTGCAACTGGTTGCGGGTTAGTTACTTTTGCCTTTTGCTGTCCGAAAGCTAATGATGTTAAACACACCAATGTAAAAGCAACTATACTTTTCATTTTTACTATTTGTTTCATAATTTAGATGTTTATAATTTTCGGTAAAAATAGAATTAATTACCGAACCAATAAAATTGATTATCCAAATAAAGCGATTGCCTTTTTATTTATTCGTAATTTCGTACAATAATTTGTTCACTTAATTGTTAATCTATATATGAAACGCATTGCAATATTCCCTGGTTCGTTCGACCCGATAACAAAAGGACACGAAAATATACTCCGCAGAGCATTGCCTTTGTTCGATGAAATAATTATTGCAGTTGGCAAAAACAGCAGCAAGGATAATTATTTCCCATTGGAACAACGTGTTGCTTGGCTTAAACAAGTGTTTGCAAACGAACCCAAAGTAAAAATAGAAGCGTACACAGGTTTAACAATCAACTTTTGCAAAAAAATGAACGCCTCTTACATCCTTCGTGGTTTGCGTACTTCAGCCGATTTTGAATTTGAAAAAGCAATAGCACAAAACAATAAGGTAATGGCTGATGAAATAGAAACCATCTTTATTTTGCCAGTGCCCGAACTTTCTGCTATCAACTCTACCATTGTGCGCGATATAATTCGTAATGGTGGTGACGCCTCTCCGTTTGTCCCTTCGGGCATTGATGTTAAGAGTAAATCATAATTTTAAAGCACTACGGTTAATACTTATATGAACAAGTATATTTTAGTTATCTTCTTTTTTATTATTCCCTTTTTGTGCAACGCACAATTAGTTACTATTAAAGGAACTGCCAAAACATACGAATACAAAGAAATTGCCGTATGGGTTAATAACGATTATATTTCAAACACACAACGACAACTTACCTATTCTATTATTGATTCAACAGGTAATTTTCTGCTCGAATTTAAAACCAAAGAAATACAATACATCACTTTAAAGATAGAAAAAAGCATCGCCTCAATGTATGTAGAGCCCGATAAAAACTACGAAGTAATTATAAGCCCTCCCGATTCCACCACTTACCAAAACCCCAATTTGGAGCACAATGTAAAGCTATCCATCAACCTAAAAAGTAAAACAGAAATAAATTCACTAACAATGAATTATGATAAACGGTTTGATGATTTTTTCAGTCAGGATTATAAAGTGTTTGTTAGCCGCGCGCCTCAACCAAAAATAGATTCGTTTAAAGTAGCGATGCACAGCTACTATAACACGGTTGATAATAAATATTTTGATGCCTATATTACCTACACCATTGCTGCCTTAGAAGAGAAAACAAAAGTAAGTCAGAAAAAACCACCCAGAGCCGGGATCAGCCCTTTGTCCCATTGTTCGTTCATTATGCTTGTAGACTATCACAATCTTCTTCACTTAAC
>CAILDT010000550.1 GCA_903833025.1 uncultured Bacteroidota bacterium
ACAACTGTTTTTTTTCTTCAAACAACTGTTTCTTCCAAAGAAACAGTTGTTTTTAAAAAACACAGGGTAGTTTTACGTCTTAACACATCCGTTTAAGTCCTCGAAAACACCGTTCTTATCCTCAGTTCTCTGTTTCTTTGAAAGAAACAACTGTTTCTTTCAAAGAAACAGTTGTTTTATTTTCAGATTCGAACAAATAATTTGGAAAAAACAGGTTAGCGATTTTTAAAACAGTTTATTAAAATCTTGAATTGTACTTTTTTTGTTGATTTCCTTAATTTGTTACCCAGAAACTCTTCTATTATATAAGAGCAACTTTTTGTTGGAGCGAAAAATTACTCCCTAATCCTTCCCATCAACTCTAACAACCGTGAGCACTCCGCTTACTTTTTTGAGTTTTTTAATTAAATCTGTAAGGTGGTCGGTATCTTGCACAAATACCATTACTGTTCCTTCAAAAGTACCATCGTTAGTATCGAAACTAATGGAGCGCATATTTACATTTAGCTCGTTAGAAATAATTTTGGTGATGTTGTTTACTATCCCTACTTCGTCAATCCCTGTAATTTTAATACCTGCCAAAAAGGAGATTAGTTCTTTGCTTGTCCATTTTGCTTTTACCACTCTATATGCATAATTAGAAAGTAATTGAATAGCATTGGGGCATTTTACACGATGTATTTTTATTCCTTCATTTATAGTAATAAAGCCAAACACATCGTCGCCAGGTATTGGGTTGCAGCAAGGCGAAAGTTTATAATCTATTTTTTGAAGGTTTTCACCAATAACCAATAAATCCGACTTGCCACGTGCGGCAGTTACCATTTGCTCCAGCGTAGGGGCGGTTTCGTTCTTTTTTATGGTGCCCGATTTATGCGTTATTTTTCCGTTTTCCTGCTTAAAATCTTTTAACAGTTTTACATCTATATTACCCATCGCCAACCTATAAAACAGTTCCTGCGAACTTGGCAGTTTAAAATAAGTAACTAATTGATTGATGTTTGGTATGGTAAAATCAATTTTCAGGTGGTTTAATTTTCTTTCCAAAAGAGCTTTTCCATCCTTGCTTATTTTTCGTTTTTCTTCTTTTAAAGCAGATTTAATTTTGCCTTTTGCACGTGCAGTAACCACAAAGTTGAGCCAGTCTTCCTTTGGTTTTTGTTTGGATGAGGTAAGCACTTCCACTTGGTCGCCACTTTTTAACTTATAACTTAACGGGACTAACTTGTGATTTACCTTAGCCCCTATACATCTTTCGCCAACTTTTGAATGTATATCAAAAGCAAAATCAAGAGCAGTAGAATTTTTGGGTAATGTTTTTATTTCGCCTTTGGGAGTAAACGCAAATATTTCTTCAGCAAATAAATTTAATTTGAAGTCATCTAAAAACTCCAAAGCATTTTCTTCTGGATTTTCGAGTAACTCTCTAATCTTCCGAATCCATTCATCCAACTGACTTTCGTTGGCACTATCTTTATATTTCCAATGTGCGGCATAACCTTTTTCAGCAAGCTCATCCATTCTCACCGAGCGGATTTGTACCTCAACCCATTTCCCTTCGGGGCCCATAACTGTGGCGTGCAAACTTTCGTAACCATTTGCTTTGGGGGTTGAAATCCAATCTCTCAACCTATCCGGGCTTGGCAAATAAAAATCGGTAACGATGGAATATACCCGCCAGCAATCTGCTTTCTCGGTTTCAATTGGTGAGTCTATAATAATACGTATGGCAAACAAATCAAATATCTCTTCAAAAGAAACGCCTTTGGTTTTTATTTTGGAGTTGATGGAATAAATAGATTTCGGGCGACCGATAACAGTAAACTTCATTTCTTGTTCTTCCAAAATCTCCTTTATCGGAACAATAAATTTGGTGATAAACTTTTTACGCTCTGGCTCGCTTTCTCTAAGTTTCTGCTGAATATCATTGTAAACATCGGGCTCGGTATATTTCAAACCTAAATCTTCTAATTCGGTTTTAATAGCATTTAGTCCTAAACGATGTGCTAACGGAGCATATAAATAAAGAGTTTCAGAAGCAATTTTTAATTGTTTGTCGCGCGTCATACTTTCAAGCGTGCGCATATTGTGTAACCTATCAGCAAGTTTTATCAAGATTACGCGAATATCATCCGACAGAGTGAGCAACATTTTCCTAAAGTTTTCCGCCTGCTGCGAACTACCTTGGTCAAACACTCCCGAAATTTTAGTGAGCCCATCAATAATTTTTGCTTCCTTTTCACCGAACAATCCTTTAATATCCTCCAACGTTAAGTCGGTATCTTCCACCACATCGTGCAACAGCGCACAAACAACGGAGGTAGTACCCAAGCCAATTTCTTCGGCACAAATATGAGCAACAGCAATGGGATGATAAATGTATGGCTCGCCCGATTTACGCCGCATATCTTTATGAGCTTCTAACGCAATATCAAACGCCTTTCGAATAAGCAGTTTATCACCTTTTTCTAATGTTCTGCGGCAGGCGCGCAACAACGATTTGTAGCGTTTAAGTATTTCTTTCTTTTCGGATTCTAAATCAATAGTTGGTTGTTGTTGCATAAACAAATAAATATTTTTATGCAAAGTTAGTTCTAAAATTTCTACTTTTGAAAAAAACTAAAAAGAGCTATTGCCGAATTTACAATTGAAGTATGAATGAAATAAAGAATTTTGGGTATTTAGATAATTTAAGTTTAGCCGAGTATATAGCTTTCCCAATATATATTATATTCATTTTTATGATTTCGTATTATGTTCAACATAAAAACATACGAAAAAATCCACTTTACAAATATTATTCATTTGCAGTATTATTAAAAATTGTAGGAGCCGTTTCTTTCTGTTTGGTTTATATATTTGTTTACAAAGGCGGAGACACCATTTCTTATTTTGAATCATCGAGAGCATTAACAAACCTGCTTTTAGAGCGTCCCCAAGACTTCCTGAAAGTAATTTCTGAAAAAGGCAG
>CAILDT010000551.1 GCA_903833025.1 uncultured Bacteroidota bacterium
GTAAAAGCTACCGAGCGGGTAGGTGATAAACTCAACTTTGCCGAATCGCAAATCAAGATAAATTTTAATCCGAAGAAAATATATTTCAAAAGCCCAAATAAAGGAATTGAACTATTATGGGTAGCGGGAACGAATAAAGGAAACGCTACTGTTCATTCGCGTACGCTGCCTTTCATTAATCTCGATTTAGACCCATTAGGAAGCATTATGCGGAAGGACCAACACCATACTATTTTCGATTTAGGAACCCCGTTTATTGCTGCAACTATTGCCAACACTATTATTAAAGCTCCTAAAGATTTTGATAAACATTTTAAATATGCCGGTATTATTAAATGGGATAATACTGATTGTTATCAAATAATTATTGAATATCCCGAATACAAATACATTGAATACACTACCACCAAAGGCGAAACGGTTACCAGCATTTCGCAAAAGCTGAATACTTCGGATTATAAAATACGGCACATAAATGATTTATCGTCTTACTTCGGAACTATTAAAGAAGGCAAAAAACTATCTGTTCCCATTCCTTATTCCAATAAAGTAATCGTGTATATTAATAAGCAAACCTTTATTCCTGTTAAAGTAATGGTGTTTGATGAAAAAGGATTATTTGAAGAATACGAATTTTATAACTTGAAAATAAATTGCACATTCGCTACCGATGAGTTTTCGAAAAGCTTTAAAGAGTATAGCTTTTAAATAATCATTACATTTGCGCGCCTTTTAAAAAAACCAATGAAATTTAAAACTCATCTTATACTAAGTATTTCACTTCTTGCGATGTGCGGCGTGTTAGTTTCATTTACTAAATTTCATAAACCCGAACCTACTTTAACCAACCGCGAATTAATAGATAAAATATTTGCTGCCGTTGACAATGTAAAAACAGTACGTTATAATTTACAATGCAACGAGCGGATAAAAGGCAGGATGCAACATACCGAGTCGCGGGTGAAGCTGCAAATATCACCACGAAAATTGTATCTATACATTAAAGGTATAGAAGTACTTTGGATTCAAGGATGGAACAATGGCGATGCGCTGGTAAATCCTAATTCATTTCCATACATCGACCTTTCATTAAATCCTTTCTCAACATTGATGCGTAAAGACCAGCACCATACCATTAACGAAATGGGGTTTCATTATTTGGCTGATATTTTAAAAGACGGAATGAAAAAAGCAGGTGATAAATTAGATAAATATTTTTCTGTGTATGGCGATGAAGTGTATGAAGGCAGGGATTGTTATAAGCTTGCTATTACTTTCCCTGATTTTGCGTGGGGACCATACACCGTTAAAAAGGGCGAAAACCTTACTACCATAGCTCGTAAATTACGCATAAGTGAATATATGGTTTTAGAAAACAATCCTAAAATAAGCAGCTATACCGATGTAAAAGAAGGGCAGATAATACAAGTGCCCAATGCGTATGCAAAGCTTACCCTGTTGCTTATTGATAAAGAATATTTATTACCTGTAAACAATAAAGTGTTTGATGATAAAGGACTTTTTGAAACTTACGAATACCACGATTTAAAGGTAAATGTACCTATAGCTCCCGAAGAATTTACTGCACATTATAAAGGGTATCATTTTTAGGTTTTTAGGTTTTCTAAATTATTGCACCACTATCTTCTTATTCTTTAAATAGAATTAAGAGAGCTAAACTTCTAACGATGAGTTCTTATTTCCTAAATTGAAACTCATAAAAAGAAATAAGAACTGAAATTTAGTTTTTTAGGGTATTTAAAGTAGAAATAAGTATACTTAATTGTAAAACAGGCGTATATAAAAAGGAAAAAAGCATTCAAAATCACTTTTTAGTAACAATAATCCACAAAGAAGTAACAATAAATTACCAAGAAGTAACAATAAACAAGAAAGAAGTAACGATAAACCACAAAGAAGTAATAATAAATTACCAAGAAGTAACAATAAAAAAAAATTAGAGCGATTGTCGTTAGCTTAACAGTACTTCGAGAGATTAAGGTGAAGA
>CAILDT010000552.1 GCA_903833025.1 uncultured Bacteroidota bacterium
ACCATTACAATCGTTCGGGTGTAGTTGTCAATTGTTCGGGTGTAGCCGTCAATTGTATGGCACACTGTATCAATCGTTATGGTGTTTGTATCCATTGTTCGAGTGTATATTTCAATTGTTCTGTTGTATGTTTGAATTGTAATGGTGTATTTACCAATCCTTATTTTTATGATATTTCACCATAAAAATGGTTGTACCATTAACTATTCTCAATTCTTATTACCTTTGCGCCCTAAATTTAATTGTATGCATATCGAAACCACACCAACTGTTATACTAGATTCAACAATATCAAACGATTTAAAACAAATAGCTGAAAAAGTATTTGCCAACGAGCGCATTACTTTTGATGAAGGCGTGTTGCTTTTTGAAAAAGGGGAACTTGGCTTTCTGGGCACATTAGCCAATTATGTGCGCGAAAAAAAGAATGGAAATAATGTTTATTTTAATCGTAATTTCCATATAGAACCGACCAATATTTGTGTGTTCGATTGTAAGTTTTGTTCCTACTCGCGGCTGCTGAAACAAAAGGAAGGTACGTGGGAATTATCGGAAGAGCAGATATTGGATAAGGTGCGAAGTTACGATGGGCAGCCGATTACAGAGGTGCACATTGTTGGGGGAGTGCATCCTAAAATGGGGTTGATGTATTTTGCGAATCTGATAAAAAAGATAAAAGAAATTCGCCCTGATTTGCACGTAAAAGCGTTTACAGCGGTGGAACTTGAGTATATGTGCCGAAAAGCGAAAGTGAGTTATGAAGAGGGTTTGAGGATATTGAAGGAACACGGACAGGGTTCGTTGCCAGGAGGAGGTGCAGAGATATTTGATGAAGAAATACGCAAAACCATTTGTGAAGATAAATGTACTGCTGCTGAATGGTTGGAAATACACGAAACAGCGCATAAGCTTGGTATGCCATCCAATGCTACTATGCTTTACGGACATATAGAGAAGTTCCATCACCGCATTGACCATATGGATAGGTTGAGAAAACTGCAAGATAAAACCAATGGATTTAATACGTTTATCCCTTTAAAGTTCAGGAATAAGGATAACCAAATGAGCCATATAAAAGAAAGTACCGTTATAGAAGACCTTCGCAATTATGCTATTTCGCGCATTTATATGGATAATTTCGGGCATATAAAAGCATACTGGCCTATGATAGGGCGAACTACTGCACAATTATCACTTGCTTTTGGGGTGGATGATATGGATGGAACAATCGATGATTCCACAAAAATATACACAATGGCAGGGTCCGAAGAGCAAAACCCAGCACTTACTACTCAGGAATTAGTGGATTTAATAAAGCAGGTAAACCGCACTCCGGTGGAGAGAGACACGCTTTATAACGTGATAACCGAATTTAATTAGGTTGTATTAATAAGGAACAAACACGGTAGTGTCCTTCCTTACCATTGGGCGGTAACTTACCACAGGAATATCAGATTCGTTAATGATACGTTGTGCAACAGTACCGATAAAGAACTCTTTTACCGATAATTCAGCTTTGCTCATTATCAATATCAAATCGGCTTCTACTTCGTGTGCGTAGTTCAGCACCATTTCGGTGATGTCTTTTCCTCTCAATGTTTTTATTGAGCAACGTATTCCCTCTTCCTTAATACGTTTCCAAACTTGGTTACTCAATGATATTAATCTATTTTCTAAAAACTCATCGTTAGAAGTAAGGATGGAAATAACACGCACGGTAGCATTAAATATTTTAGCAAGTTCTATTGCTT
Organism: uncultured Bacteroidota bacterium; assembly: GCA_903833025.1. Taxonomy (GTDB): domain Bacteria; phylum Bacteroidota; class Bacteroidia; order 2-12-FULL-35-15; family 2-12-FULL-35-15; genus 2-12-FULL-35-15. The sequence continues at coordinate 1,752 of CAILDT010000552.1, forward strand.
TATCTACTTTCTCGCGGGTTTCTTTAGATAAATCTAGTGGTAATAAAATATTTTTACAACCATCGCGATGGTGTTTGCCTTTTATGGTGATGATTGGGTGGTGCGATTCGCGCACCATTTTAAAGGCGTTTTTGCCTATTATTTTCCCTACAGTTATTTTTGATGATAGCCCAATCATAATAAACAAAGGGTTAATAACATCGGCTACTTTTATTATTTCTTCATACACATTGCCTTTCCGCATCATTGTTTCAACTGGCTGTCCGGAAGCTAAAGAAGCTTCTTTGGCAAGTGCTTCGAGGCGGTTTTGTACAAAGGGAGGCACTCCTTCGTCAACACTTAATAATACTATTTTAGAGTTGGTTAAGCGTGCTAAATTGTAAGTTTGATGAAGGGCAATAATTGTTTGTTCGGTAGAATCAATAGGTACTAAAATGGATGTTTGTGGTATGGTTGACATTGGTTATAAATTTTGCACAAAGGTACGGAAATTTTGACAACTCAAGATTACGAATACGTTATCAATTCCGAATGTTTGTTAAAATTTATATTACGTCAGCAAACGATTTTTCCATTCTACGGAAATACCAAACACCGTAAAACAAAAACAAAATGCTTATAACAATTGAAATTATAAAGCCATTCATATTCAGTGAAATGTTTCCGCCAAATACACACCATCTAAAGCCATCAATAACGCCAACCATTGGGTTGAGTGAATAAATGTATTTGATAATTTGAGGTATGTGTTCGTTACCATAAATATCGTTGCTACTATATGCAATTGGAGATGCATATAGCCCGAACTGAACAATAAACGGAACGATGTATCTGAAATCTCTGTATTTTACGTTAAGTGCAGCTACATATAATCCCGTTCCGGCAGCAGTTACAAGTGCTAATAACAAAAATAAAGGCAGTAATAATATTTTTATGTCGGGTGTAAATCGGCAGAAAACCATTAAAACAATTAGGATTACAAATGAAATTAGGAAATCAATAAGACAAACAATAACGGTGCTTGCGGGTACTATCAATCTTGGGAAATAAACTTTAGTAAGTAGATTTGAATTGGCAACTAACGAATTACTTGCTTCGCTAAAGGCGGATGAAAAAAACACCCAAGGTAAAGTTGCTGCCGCCACATAAACCAAACGCGGAACACCTGATGGGATATTGGAATGAAACAGCCAACCTATTAAGCCCATTGCACCAATTGTAAGTAAGGGGCGTAATAAACTCCAAATTACGCCAATTGCTGTTTGTTTGTAACGCACTAAAATATCGCGCCACGCTAAAAAATAGAAAAGACCTCGGAAATTCCAAAGGTCTCTCCAATAATTACTGTTTTCGGTATTGGGTTCTATTATAATTTTATGTTTGTTCAATGCTCAATATAAAGATAGAAACTACTTCGCATAATTAACAGAGCGAGTTTCCCTGATAACAGTAACTTTTACTTGTCCTGGGTAGGTCATTTCTGTTTGAATACGTTGTGAAATATCAAATGAAAGTGCTTCTGCATCTTTATCCGTTACTTTATCGCTTGAAACTAACACACGCAACTCTCTACCTGCCTGTATTGCATAGGTTTTATCAACACCTGGGTATGATAAAGCCAATGCTTCCAAATCTTTTAAACGTTTGATGTATTGTTCCACAACTTCACGTCTTGCACCTGGTCGTGCACCACTAATAGCATCGCAAACTTGCACAATAGGAGAAATTAAAGTAGTCATTTCTATTTCATCGTGGTGAGCACCTATGGCATTACAAACTTCTGGTTTTTCCTTATACTTTTCAGCTAATTGCATTCCTAAAATAGCGTGAGGTACTTCGGGTGAATCATCTGGCACTTTACCAATATCGTGCAATAGTCCTGCACGTTTCGCTACTTTAACATTCAATCCCAATTCAGCAGCCATAGTAGCACATAGGTTGGCTACCTCGCGGGAGTGTTGTAATAAATTTTGCCCGTAAGACGAGCGATATTTCATACGCCCAACCATCCTTATTAATTCAGGGTGCAAACCGTGAATACCTAAATCAATAGTAGTACGTTTTCCTATTTCTACTATTTCATCTTCTATTTGCTTTTTAACTTTCTCCACCACTTCCTCAATGCGGGCAGGGTGAATACGCCCATCAGTAACCAATTGATGTAATGCTAATCGGGCAATTTCTCTACGTACAGGGTCGAAACCCGATAAAATAATTGCTCCAGGAGTATCATCCACCACTATTTCAATACCTGTTGCAGCTTCCAAAGCACGAATGTTTCTGCCTTCACGCCCAATAATTCGTCCTTTTACTTCATCACTTTCAATATGGAAAATAGACACTGAATTTTCGATAGCGTGTTCCGTAGCTACTCTTTGAATGGTTTGAATAACCACTTTCTTGGCTTCTTTACTTGCCGAAATTTTCGCTTCTTCCACTATGTCTTTTATCAACGACATCGCATCTGTTTTAGCTTCTGCTTTCAGCGATTCCACTAATTGAGCTTTCGCATCTTCGGCTTTTAAGCCACTTAATGTTTCTAATTGTTCCACTTGGCGGCGGTGGAATTTATCCACTTCTGCCTGTTTTGAATTTACCAATTCCAACTGATGCGTAAGGTTTTGACGAAGCGAATCTAACTCCACATCCTTGCGTTGCACTTGCTCTTGCTTTTGCGAAATAGATTGTTCCTTTTGTTTAATCCTATTTTCTGCCTGAAGCACCGCTTGATTTCTGTCGTTAATTACTTTTTCGTGTTCGGTTTTTAGTTGTAAAAACTTTTCTTTTGCCTGTACCATCTTATCTTTATTGATAATATCTGC
>CAILDT010000553.1 GCA_903833025.1 uncultured Bacteroidota bacterium
TTACTGTCAAATTTATGCTCCGGTAACATTTTGCTCCAATTCTCGGTTTGCCGCATGCACGTATAAATCTTTTTCCGCTGTTTTAACCAAGAGGCTTTATTCACCGGCGGTTTCATGCTCCTGCTCCGACTGCTCCTGCTCCGACTGCTCCGTTTGGTACAAAACATCCGTTGACTATAACATTTGGTGACTTGTTGCAACAAGACGGGATCCACATTACCGCCTTTATCCGGGGCATTTTTCAGTAACCACTTCCGAGCATCGGCTTGGCTGTTTATACCCAAATTACACATGAGTTCAATGCATTCAGCATTCTCTGCCATTATACTATAACTAAATAATATAAAAATGACCGCTAGTTTAGATTGTTCGGGTAAATATATAAAGCGTATTGGATTTTATATAATAATGAATAATAATACTAATAATACCAATGGATATGATGGATTTGGATTTGGACATTGAAAATTACGATTTGCCAGATTTATTGCAACTCTTTAAATTAGATTTTGCTTTTGCCGCAGAGGACTTGAAAAGAGTCAAGAAAACGGTGATGCAGACGCATCCCGATAAATCGGGTTTAGACAAGAAATATTTTCTGTTTTTTACCGCCGCTTATAAAATCATTTTTTCCATTCACGAATTTAGACACAAGAGTTCTAGCAAACAATCCACCGAGTATTCCGTGGAAAAGGATGAAGAGAAAGGATTGCTTTTGAAGAATATGCAAAAACAACCCAATTTCAATAAAATTTTCAATGAACTCTTTGAAAAACACCGCATTAAGGACGAGGAAAATGAAAACGGTTACGGGGACTGGCTCAAATCCGACGATAATATGGATAGTCGGAGTACAACCATGGGGCAAATGAATGCGACGTTTGAGCAAAAGAAACGCGAAGTACGCGACTTGGTGCCTTTTCACGAGGTGGAAGAAGCGAACGGCTCGGGTTCAGGCGCGGGCCATTTTGATTTAACCCGTGACAAACCTACCTATTATTCTTCCTCCATGTTTAGTACGTTACAGTACGAAGATTTGAAAAAAGCTCACGTAGAAAGCGTTGTGCCCGTCACCCAGGAAGATTACTTGATCCGCCCCCAATATAAAAGCGTCTTGGAAATGCAATCCCATCCGGACTATAAAGACGTCAACCCGCGTTCCTTATCCCAGGCGAATGAATATTTACAACAACGCCAGTCGTACCAAAATAAGAACGACGTCCAGCGGGCCTATAAACTGGCGAAACAAGATGAAACTGTCCGTAAAGCGAATCAAGGTTGGTTGAGCGGGTTCAAACAACTTACGGGCGATTCTCTTTAGTCTTAGGTAGACCGACACTATTTTATGTATGTTATATATAAATGGTTTTACATAATTTCAGCCAATATAAACATTATATTTATCCACTTATTGTGACAATAACCTTAAGTCTAGTTTATAATAAATATAAAGAAACCGAAAATGAAGATGAGCACCTGACCAATTACACGTTAGTCCGCCAATATTTATTAAATGAATCTTCTTTAGCCCAAAGCAAAAAACCCATCATCTGGATACATATGGTCTACGAGACCAACGCTCGGTGGTGGCCCAGTTTCGGTTCGCGCAATACCGACAACCTCAATCAACCGTACCAATATTTAACAATGAAATCCATTATTGACAAATGCGGCGATGATTTTAATGTGTGTCTAATTGACGACGAGAGTTTTTCCAATATTGTGCCAGGGTGGACCATTGATTTATCACTCGTGGCTGACCCGATCAAGAGCAAAATCCGGCAGCTGGCCTTGGCCAAAGTCTTATACAATTACGGCGGGTTTCTCCTCCCGAGTTCTTTCCTCTGTTTCCAAAACCTCGCGCCATTATACGAGACGTTAACTGCAGGCGATAAAATGTTTGTCGGTGAGATGTTAACCCGCAACGGGGTCGCTGAGCAGATGAACTTTTTTCCCGATACAAAATTTATGGGTTGTCAGCGGAATTGCCCGATGATGGCAAACTATATGAACTATTTAGAGATCGTCGCTTCCACGGATTTCACCTCCGACAGTGATTACAACGGGGCTTATGGTCGTTGGTGTTTTGATAAAATTAACAAAGGCGCAATGAATATCATACCCGCCCATTTTCTGGGTATGAGCGATGCAGCAGGCAAACAAGTCACCTTAGAAATGTTAATGAGTAATAATTTTTTGAATCTCTCGGGACAGGTGCAAGGCTTATATATTCCGGCCGATGAAATCTTGAAACGAAATGCCTACCAATGGTTTGCGCGGTTATCCGCCAAACAAGCCCTGTCCTCGGATACGACCATAGGTAAATATTTACTGATTGCACGCTAACAAACAACCTTTGAAAATACTTTTGGAAAAAGTATGGCAAAA
>CAILDT010000554.1 GCA_903833025.1 uncultured Bacteroidota bacterium
ACTATAGGCAAATGTGCCGCCGATGTATAAGTTTTTATTTAGTGGTTCGACTTTTACAAGCGAAGCGGGTTCAAGCGAAGCGGGTTCAAGCGAAGCGGGTTCAAGCGAAGCGGGTTCAAGCGAAGCGGGTTCAAGCGAAGCGGGTTTAAGCGCAGCTGCCGGCGCAGCATAAATATCTGTCACTTCCTGCCGTTTACTCGCATACATCGAATAACCAAGAAATATCAACTCTTTCTCTTCAAAATCTCTCTGCAATTGCGCATAATCCTCTTTAAAAGTGGCCGACAAATGAATATCATCTTCAAATATCACATAATAGTTGTTATCTTTATCCGCGATTAATTCGCGCCACATTTTTAGATGACTGAGCGCACAGCCAATCACACCTTTGCGATTACCAAAATCATTGCCATCAAACAAGAGTTTCAGCTCCAAAGTCGGCTCTAATTCTTTGCCATCGACTGCTTGGAAAAAACTATAATTATTTTTTAATTCGCCACCTACAGCATCCAATAATTTAGTCATCTGCAACTTCCGGTCGGCTCGCCGTTCTAAATTTAGTACCTTTATTTTCTTCTTACATTTTTCCATTCCATTAAACTGGGCTTCACCATTGAGTTCATAAGCATTCTTTACGGTGCCACTATTAATTTCCCAAGTCAAGCGTCCCGTATGTCGATGGGTAATACGGTCAAAGAACGCGGTTTTATAATTCGCTTTGTGCCACTTATCGGCATAATCTCTCTCGAAAAATTTGTTCGGCGAGTCATAGTTGCCGAGTTTTAAAATAGCCTTGACATCGATCATGGCGGGACGAAAACTATAATGCGGCCAGTAGTGTGAATTTTGATAATGCGTAACCGATTCATTCGGCTTATGATCGTGTAAGACAATATTCGGTATCGCAGTAGGCAAATGCCCTTTGGATTTATAGTTATCAATCGTTTCCGCATAATTCCGATTGAAGACAATTTGTTTTATCCCCTGCGAAACAGCCAGTGTATTTTTCAATGCCTCCGTTGCTTTTGTCACATAATTCATCGGGTGATAGAAAAGAAAATCATCCTCCATATGGATCCAATACTTGGGTTTTAAATCGTGTAGTTTATTCCAGATGATATTCATGCTCGCGCGATGGCCTTTTTCTGATGGCGTTTTCATATAATAGTCCATCCAGTGATAGGTCGATTTCATAAACTGGCGGTCTTCGTTGGATGAATTATCGTCGACGCAAAACCAATCGGTAATCAAGACAACATCCTTCCATTGATTTAAAATGGAATTGACAGTTTCTTTAAACAAATCGAGCCGTTTGCACGTCGTGAAGGTGATTAATATCTTTTCTTTTGTATCTTTTTCGCTTGTTATTGCCATAATTTTTTTTCTCGCATTTCTATCCAGTACAGTTAAATGTAAGCGGTTTTGCTTAAAGAGTAAATCCCATATTTCGCCGACCGTGTTATTATAGATCAACTCATTGTTTTTATATATCATCTCATCTATCACGTGAAACAATATTAGGGTATCGTCTTTTTCCATAATCTCTTTATAAAAAATTAAATTATTGAGGGTAATGTTCAATTCATTCTGTCCTACGAGTTGATTTATTAAGACTTGTTTACAGCAATTATAGCCGGAGACTTTATCATTCACATAATAGGCGACAATCGCGTTGAAAAATTCGAGCCGATCATTATAAAAGAATTTATTCACAAACAACTTTTCCCCTAATTTGGGTACAGAGTCTTGCTTGTAATTCTTAAATTTATGATAGAGGGCATTCACTAAAATATATTGGCCTGTTTGGTAAAAATGTTCAATGGCTATTGCAATGCCTTCAATGCGCTCTATATCATATTCGACCGTTTTTAGAAAATAGAGGTCGGCTTCTACCATCTGGTTTTTTTGCTTATAAATATTGCCAATCTCCAAGGCCGAGTAATATTTTTCCTGATGCCAATGATTCTGTATTTCTAAGACTTTCTTATACCAGACGATCGCATCGTCATGATATTTGTCGCCAGCATCTTTAAAACTGCGGGCACAATAAAACGCATAGCGTCCCGAGAGACCTTTATCGGGCAGAGCCAACTCTTTTTCATACGCATTTTTCAAAATCACCGCATCGTCGTAATATTTGGTGGGATTCTGACTGCGATTACCTGTGCGGCCTGATTCGATATGATAGTTGCCCAAGACCGTCATATCTTGATTTACCGGCTCTAAATTTGCCAAGAATTCGTGCAAGACCCCTTTAAACATCCAGCGCTTCCGATTATTAATGAGCAGCGGTCGGACATATTCAAAGCCTAAGCCGATTTTCAACATGTAGCGATCGGCGAAAGGCTTTTTATCAAAAGGTAGTTTGAAATCGCCTTGTAAACTATCGTCCGCATCAAAGATAAGCAAATAATCGGTTTTATCATAAGCGGCTTCTAAGGCTTTCGTCCGATTAGAGCCAAAATCTTGCCATTCATGATTAACAATCTCTCCGGGTATGCCTTTATTCCAGAAAAAAGTCTGGATCATATCTTGCGTACCATCAGTGGAACCGGTGTCGGAAATAACCCAATAATCAAAATCAATCTTCTTGGTCAGATTCATTAAGGTATCGACAATGACTTTGGATTCATTTTTCACAATCATATTCAAGCATATAGTTGGTGTACTATTCTTTCCCTTATCTTTTTTTTCGGTAATTTGCAGATTCATTGTTAAATGTATAATAATATAAGTTTAACAATTTTTAAGTAGAAATACATGAATATATTTCTTACACCTTTGCATAATTAAATCAGTAGCAAAGGTGTAAAATCAACCGAGAGTGGGGTTGTGGCTGGCGGGGCAGCGCCCTTTAATACGGGGGTGAGGCTTGCGTAGCTGGCGGGGCAGCGCCCCTTAATACGGGGGTGAGGGGGCAGCGCCCCCTATGTATCGTCCTCCCCTCCTTGCTCCGCAGCCATCTCCTCCGCATAATTATCGCCATCAATAACAGTCGTATCATCACCACCTACTTTGCAATCTTTATTCGTATACTTATCCAAATATCTATAGATCCGATTAATGTCTAATTTATTAATATCATAGGATTCAAACATCGTATAGATTTCTTCGTCACCATGTTTCAAGCGAAGGTCTAAGAAAAAGGAAAAGGTATCTTTTTTATCCATGGACAATTTCTGACACAAGTCTTGAATAAAAAGCGAATTATTATATTCAGTACTGTATTTGGTGAGGACTTTGGTGAAACGTATTTCGGGCGATTTCACTTGCTTGCTAGGTGCTTGCTGCTCAGAAGTAATCGTATCATGAAATATTTTATTACAATGAAACGTTTTTATTAAAGAGCTCATTTCATTAAATTGCCAGATTTGTTTTTGAAAAGTAATGCGATCAATATAGTCGGCGAAACAGATTTTATCCAATATTTTGGTATAGAGCGGCACTGACACGGCTTTTTCTTCCTTGCCTATAATATCTATAATATTTTCATGCCATAAGAGCCCGACAATAGTTCGATCCGTATCATTCATCATATTAATATGGTCTAGAATAGACGACGGACTGTTAAACAACTTCTGCGTAATATCTTTCGTATCTTCATTATAGGCTTTCGGTTTAAAGATATTCTGAG
>CAILDT010000555.1 GCA_903833025.1 uncultured Bacteroidota bacterium
AGTAAATCTAAACACATTCTTTTATGCGCTGCTGAGAAATTATTATATAAATATAAATTCGGATCTATCTCTTCTATCTCTGCTGGCGGACTTAACATCAGCTTCCTAGTTTGTCTTAATATCGCCATATGGACATTTTTAAATTGAACGCAGATATCATTGACGATTTGATTTTGTTGGACGTCGATATAGAGTTGCATTTCTTCCGAATATTTTTGTCTTTCAGCCTGGATAAGATTAAAGCTATCATTTAAAATGAATTGGTATAAATTGAACATTTTAATGACGGGTCTGTCAAGAGCAGTACAAATTCTCGTCGCAAAATGCGCATTCAATTGTGTCAAATCAAAATAACAACCATGGTCTTCTCTCGCACTCATCGCATACACTATTTGGTCTAAATATTTATTCTCTATTTCATGGTCGAAATACTCGGCCACCGTTGCCGTCCTCCGGCCAGTAAAATCATGATAGAGTAAACTAGCGTGATGGGCTATAGCAAAATTATTTAAATCGCGCAAAGTTTCGGTTATATCTATTAGGCCATCCATATTATCATTTTCGTCTATATACGGCTGCACGGTCACATTTTGTTTATGAACAAAGACTTGCAAATTATTCGCCGAGTTGGTATAGTGTCTTGTAGCGGTACTAGTGCCTCCAATATATGAGGTTAAATCAAAATCTCTCGCCATATACGGCGGCGTTTCTTGCATCGGGTCTACTAAGACTATAAATAAATGCAGATTGGATATTTTGTTATGTAAATTTTGCAAGAACGGCGGGTATTGATGATAGTTGGCTGGTTCTAATAAACCTTCGGTATTTCTTAAACCCGCTATGGTGCCGACGGCGAAATAAATAAACACGGGATACTCTGGTCGGGTATTTAAGATTTCATTCTTTAAATTAGTTAAATTCATTTATCTACTTAAGTAGGAGAGATAGGTTTAAATAATTTTAGTATAAGTTAATGTTTGTGACTACTTACGTTTGTGACTACTTACGTTTGTGACTGCGTCGGCTTTTTTTTGTCGGCTTTGTACGTCGGCTTTTTTTTGTACCACTGCGTTTGCTTTTTCTGCTTTTTTTTCTGCGGCCACCACCAGATTGCCCTTCTTCTTTTTCTTCTTCTTCTTCATCTTCAGATGCCTTTTCTACTGCTGGTGCAGGTCCTGGTGCAGGTTTTTTAGAAAATGATAAAGGTTTCTGCATTTGTCTAGGTAAAGAAGCTGGTACAGCAGCATGAAAAGAAGCCGGTCTAGGTGCAGGTGCATGCATCGCAGGACCATTATGTGCACCTTTTCCTTTATAACATTTATCATAAATGATGTTTTTGCCTTCCTTTAAATCTATTAACATTTGTATCGCACTTTTGGTTTCCTCCGGTAACGCAGCATACTCTTCATTTTGCTGAATACTTTTATCCACTTTATCTAATTTAATCTCCTTAAAAATTTGCTCTAAGGTTTTATTGGCAAAATCTTTCGGTTTGTAGTTCCCAGATAAAAAAGAAAGGATTCCCATTATTATTATATTATAAGTATAGAATTATTTTATGTAGAATTCTTTTTGTGTAGAATTATTTTTCCGCTGAAAAAGAATTCTACGATTAGC
>CAILDT010000556.1 GCA_903833025.1 uncultured Bacteroidota bacterium
AATTAATCAAAATAATAAAAGAAAAAGACGAAGGATATTTTTCGGGAACATCACTAAAAAAACCAAGAAAGAAAGAAATTAAAGACACTTATCCAATTGCAATTTCCTTTGATGATATTAAAAGCTTCAAAGACAAGTGGGATAATATTTGGAAATAATTGTAACATTAAAACAAAATAAATATGAGCAGAATAATAACAGTAGAAAAAGTTTCTTTTGATTTAGAAAATATAAAAGAAATTATAGTTCAACACTCACACGATGAACATTCAAAAGTTATAATTAAACTTTTAAAAGGTAAAGAATATATTGAAAGTCCCTATGACCAAGGTTTTATTTTAATGCACCCAGAAATAGTTCTACCTACTTTGAGAGATTCCCACGCAAGTGCTTGTAGAGATGAAATTGTAAAACAATGGGAAGATTATTTAATAGAAAAAGAATTAAATGATTTAGCTCGTGAAGAATAAAATAAATTTAGAAGATTGGAAATCAAAAGACGATTCAATTAAATTAGAAAGTTTAATTGCAACCGCAACCTTTAATGCACTGCCCTTTGATGACAGTAATAAAGAATTTCAACTTAAAAGCGCAAAAGAGAAAAGAGTTATTCTTAAAAAGTACGACAACGAAAGTGTTAAACAACTTGTAGAATTAATTAAGAAATTTCCAAATAAACCCCACCCACTCCACCCAACAATAGGACTTTATAATGTAACAGCAACAATTGGAGAACTTATAAAGTTAGCCAAAAGTAAAATAGTCGGTTATGCTTTTATATGGGATGTGAAAAATGCAATTAATATAAATTCGTTAAGGCACAAAGAATGGACAAGAACCAAGAAAGTAGATTTAGTAAAAGTTGAATTAGTTGTAAAAGGGAAAAAGAATATTGCAAAGAATAGACACATTGAAATATGGATGGTAAAAGCTAATTCGTTTAAGAATATGAGAACAAAAGTTCAAAACCATTTTAATCAGAATTACTCAAATGATTTTACAGGAAGAATTATTGATTATCACATAACAGACATTGACGAAATACAAAACGTTTTAACGAAGGGCGACACAACAACAATTTATAGTGAACAACACAGACTAATTGACAAACAAGATTTGAAGGAAAATAAGTTTATGAATTTAAGTCTAACTTTATGAACCGACAAAACACACGAAAGACGGCACTAACCGCTAACATAGGTAGCTGTTGCACAACCCTCAAAAAATAAAAGAATAAGAAAAAACAGACTTCAATAGAAGCATTTTAAGAGAAGATGATTTTGTGAGTGTGAGATTTTGTGTAGGAAATCACTTTTGTTGTACAAACACAACAAACCAAAATATAAATTAAAGACACTTTTTAACCTCCTGCATTTTGCTTATACGCCGAAACCATTGAAAATAGTGATATGTTTAAAATCACAACTACTAACAGTTGACTGCATTTATACTTTGTTCCTGTTTGTTCTCACGTACTACACACATTCATTTTGACACACCTACACTTCTCCCCTGATCGGCAAACTCGATTGGTGCCTGGTTCCAGCTCTGCAATCGATCGAGTCCAAGTTCGCCCAGGACTGCTTAAACAACAACACACAAACAAACAGCAAGAGGCCACAAG
>CAILDT010000557.1 GCA_903833025.1 uncultured Bacteroidota bacterium
ATGGATATAAATGAAAAACAAAAAACCATTATTGTTCATAAAATTAAAGAGTATTTCAAAGGAAATTTGAAAGGAAAAAAGATTGCGCTGTGGGGATTAGCTTTCAAACCGGATACTGATGATATTCGTGAAGCGCCTGCATTGTATATTATTGATGAGTTGATAAAAGAAGGTGTATCTATTTCTTCTTACGACCCCGAAGCAATAAATAATGTAAGAAATTTAATTGGAAATAAAATTGAATATGCCACCGATGAATATGATGCATTGAAAAATGCTGATGCGCTTTTAATTGCTACTGAATGGAGCTTATTCCGTACCCCAGATTTTGAAAGAGTTTCCTCGTTATTAAAAAACAAAGTGATATTCGATGGTCGTAATTTATATGGAATTGACCAAATGAAAGAATTGGGATATTATTATTCATCAATTGGTAGAGAAACTGTAAAATAAAATATGAAAAGAGTATTAATAACAGGTGCAGCAGGATTTTTAGGTTCTCATCTCTGCGATAGATTTATCAAAGAAGGTTATCACGTTATCGGGATGGATAATTTAATAACCGGCGATTTAAAAAACATTGAGCATTTAATGAAACTTGAACATTTTGAGTTTTACCATCACGATGTTTCCAAATTTGTTTTTGTACCTGGCAATTTAGATTATATCCTACATTTTGCATCTCCAGCCTCCCCTATCGATTACTTGAAAATTCCTATTCAAACATTAAAAGTGAGTTCATTAGGAACACATAATTTGCTTGGCTTAGCAAAAGTTAAGAATGCACGCATACTTGTTGCATCTACCTCCGAAGTGTATGGCGACCCAATTGTTCATCCACAAACAGAAGAATATTGGGGCAATGTAAATCCTGTTGGTCCTCGTGGAGTTTATGATGAAGCGAAACGCTTTATGGAAGCGATGACAATGGCATATCATACTTATCACGGTTTGGAAACAAGAATTATCCGAATTTTTAATACTTATGGTCCACGTATGCGACTGAATGATGGACGTGTATTGCCTGCTTTTATTGGACAGGCATTGCGTGGCGAGGATTTAACTATGTTTGGCGATGGCTCTCAAACCCGTTCGTTTTGTTATGTTGATGATTTGGTAGAAGGCATCTATCGTTTGCTGATGAGTGATTATACACAACCTATGAATATAGGCAATCCAAGTGAAATCAGCATAAAAGAATTTGGAGAAGAAATCATTAAACTTACAGGTACATCGCAAAAATTAATTTCATTGCCATTGCCTCAAGACGACCCTAAACAACGTCAACCGGATATTACAAAAGCAAAGAATATTCTTGGATGGGAACCAAAAGTTAGTCGTGCAGAAGGATTGAAAATTACATACAATTATTTTAAATCTCTTTCGAAAGAAGAATTGAATAAAACCGAACATAGACAGTTTTAATAATGACAAAAGAATATTTTTCTCACGAAACTGCTATTATAGATGAAGGTTGTAAAATTGGCAAAGGCACTAAAATTTGGCACTTCTCTCATATAATGCCTGATTGCATTATTGGAGAAAATTGTAACAT
>CAILDT010000558.1 GCA_903833025.1 uncultured Bacteroidota bacterium
AATGCACTGGTGTGTTTACTTTAACCTCTGGCACGGTTATGAATTTAATAGGAAATGAGGGAACCGGTGGGATTATGACCTCTATATATCTTACAGCTACACGCTTAGCTTGAGTAGGGACACCCAAAATCGCTTGTCGAAAATCGCTCGTCGAATATAACAAAAAAAAAGTTTATTTTTGCCCTTTTTGGTCGGGCAGTCAAATGTTAAAGGGGTGGAACCCCTATCACCATATTAGGGTCTAAATTATCCAACACATCACTCTTATGTTCTTTGTATAGGTTCCAACTTTTAACAGGTATAACAATATTATTTTTATTTTGAGTTTTTCCAATATTAAACGCACTTACAACATCAGCAGACGACCGAATATTAAAAATGTTAGGGTCAGTTGTAGCCGTCATAGTTCCTCGTTGCAATGAAGTCATCGGATTAAGTGTTATTACCTCTTTTGAGTTTTTGCCTACTAATTGACTAATAAGTCCAGATTGTGAATGACCTAATGTTGAAACATTTTGAGAGCCATATTTTTTTTCTGTTTTATTTTGCAAATCTTGAGCTTGTTTAAATCGTTGTGTTTGTTTGTATCCAGTTTCACCAGATAAACCATATATTAAATTATTCCCCCAATCACTCAAACCTTTCGTTCCCATGTGTGTAATTGTAGCAGACACTGCGTAGTCATCGCCCGACTGCCCGACCGGAAAGGGCTTGTAATAAACTTTTGCATACGGACGGCTTAAATCTGTATCTAACCGCCACCCATTAATTTCAGAGGGCGGAGTTTGAGCATAACTTGCTTTAACAAAATCTTTAATTTCTTTAACTTTGAGAGAACCCCCCTTGCCGAAGTTTTCATTTTGTCGGGAGCTAAGCGGTAAGGGCTTACGCTCTAGTTCTCAATAGCCCGAACCCGTGCCGTGTATCAATCGTTGCATAATTCGTTTACCTAATGCTCCCGTGACGCTTACTAGCCTGCCAGTATGTGGATTACGAATTTTATCTTGCGTTGCATCAATAGAGTGAGGACTTTGTTGAATATTACGGAAATCATACACTTGAGGGGCTCGTGGAGCTGGATAATATTCAGAGTTTCTATAGTGTTCATACCAGTCAAAAACTTCAGGATAGTCGTTAGCAAATTGGTCGAGTTTGGTATCATTACCGTTTGCACTTGCTCTCTTAGCTGATGTGTATTTTGAAGCGATACTCCGTTTATTATCATGTTCTGCTAAATGAGGATTTTTCCATGGCGTTTGGGATGGTGCATAACTATACTCACGCTCTAACCAAAGCGGAAGAGTGTCATCGTTGTATTGATTACGATAACGCTTCAATTGCTCTTCGTTGCGTCTGATGACATTACCAGCAGGCGAGGCGAGGAAGCCATCAATATCCGTTTTACGATGTAAATTATGTAGAATATGATACTCAGCATTCTCCAGTTCAAGCATATTCATTCGAGCCCGTGTTCTATCTCGCACCAATGGGGGTATATCGGCCTCATATAGGTAATCATGACCATAAAACATTTTTTGTAAAGTCATATATATAACCGAAAAAAT
>CAILDT010000559.1 GCA_903833025.1 uncultured Bacteroidota bacterium
AACCGTTGTTAATAAAGGCGTTTAACGAATGGGGAGGGGTATAAAACGCCCTATTTAATGTGGTTTCGGAGGTGTCTTCCGAAATGGTTGGTTTTGTTGGTATGTTAGCGGTTTTTTTCATTTGCTTATGTAAATATCGAAATTTTTTGGATATAAGCAAATAATCTTTTTAATTTTTTGTTGGAGAAGGAGAATAGAAGGTGGAAGAAAAGAGGATTTTTTTACTCCTTATATATAGGAGTGAGAAAAAATATCTGTAAAACAAAAAAAGTCCTGAATTTCTTCAGGACTTTTTTAATAACACTCGTTATTAAAACCTTATCTCAATAAAGTTACGTGCCCAATGTATTCGTGTGCAAGTCCTTTCCAATCTCTCAAATTAATTTTATAAACATAAACACCTCCCTCGCAAATATCACCACTGTTGCTTATGCTTCCTTTCCAACCTTGTTTTAAATCATTGGTATAAAAAATTAACTCACCCCAACGGTTGAAAATTGCCATTGTAAAATCATCGCTCATAATGTTACTTCCACTACAAATAAACTCATCGTTATCTCCGTTTCCATCAGGGCTAAACGCATTAGGGATGTAGCAAGTAAGTATAGGGTCAATAACTATGGTATGCCAAGCAGTATCCACGCACCAAGCATTGCTCACAATTAACTCCACAATATATCTACCTGTATCAGCATACGTATAACTTGGGTTTTGTATGTTAGAACCAGCACCAGTTCCGAAAATCCAAGCCCAAGTATCTATCACACCAGTTGAGTGGTCGTGGAAGTGTATTTCAGGCATTGTTATATCAGTAGGTTGTGGCGTAGCATTAAATATAGCCACTGGTTGAGAATGGATTGAAATCATTCCCACCTGTGTTAACGTAACAGGGC
Organism: uncultured Bacteroidota bacterium; assembly: GCA_903833025.1. GTDB lineage: Bacteria > Bacteroidota > Bacteroidia > 2-12-FULL-35-15 > 2-12-FULL-35-15 > 2-12-FULL-35-15. The sequence goes on from CAILDT010000559.1 coordinate 894, forward strand.
AACCTGTTGTATTGGTATAAGTTAATGTAACAGTATATGGTATCCCACCGTGGTAGCTTGTATATGTTTCCGAAGGATTGGCAGCTGTTGAAGTATTTCCATCACCAAAATCCCAAGCATACGTACCGCCCGGTTGGTCAACAGTACTTGTGAAAGTAATAGTAGTTGGCTCACATCCTCCTGGCAAATCACTTACAAACGAAATTACAGGAGTAGGAATCACCGTAATAGTAGTAGTAGCAGTATCGCCACAGAAACCAGGTAAATAATGAGTTACTGTAAATGTTCCGCCACCTGCAATAGCTGGTGTAAATAATCCCGTTGCCGACATTCCAGTACCAGCCCACGAACCACCAGCACCAATTGAAGTTAATTGAACAGGAGCAGAACCAACACAATAAGGACCACCAACAGGATTAATAGTAGCATCCACTTGTTGAGTAACCGTTACAATAGCTGTATCTCTTGAATAACAAGGAGTATAAATTGTATAAGTAACAATGTTATTACCAACCAAGCCCGGCAATGCTGGGTTAAATGTTCCTAACAATGTATCAGTAATACCGGCACCACTCCAGCTACCGCCTGCTGTAGCAGCGTGTAATGTTATCGGGTTGTAAGATGTACAAACTTGTGGAGGAGTAGTAATAGTAGGGTCTAACGTGTTAGATACCGTAACTGTAATTGATGTATCACCCACTCCGCAAGGACCAGCAACTACAGTATAATGTATTGTATGAGTTCCAATACCTGCAATAGAAGGATTAAATATCCCAAGATTTGTATCTGTAATTCCAGGTCCAGAGAAAAGCCCTGTACCAATAGGCACAGAAACTTGTAAGGTATCAATAGGGCTTGCAGTACAATATGGTCCGGCAGGGGTAATGTGCATTGTTGCAATATTTATAACTCCCACGTGCACTGTATCAATTGCAGTACAGCCACCATTAATATTAGTAACAGTAACCTGATAATCGGTAATAGCAGTAGTTACAGCTGATGTAGAATCTGCAGTATTATTAGCAATTACACCTCCACTTGCAGGAAATGCCGTCCAAAGATAATTGAAATTAGAAGGCACTGGAGCCACACAATAGTGAAGTCTAATATCAGGGTGCAACATTTGTGCTTCCCAGAAACCAAGTGTTTGCGATGTACAAGCATCTTCTTGGTCATCTAAATATATTATACTTGAATAGTTTGCAGTTGCTGTCATCGCAGTTTGCAAATTGGTAGTATAGTTAAATGCAGGAGGAAACTCGCTAAAACAAACTTGTACAATCACATTTGAAACACCATCCCACTCAAAAGCTGTTGCAAAAGGGAAAGGCTGCCACCCTGTTGGTCCCGTAACAGTATAAGTTGCAGAAGGAAAAACGGTATATAATCCTGTTTCAAATGCAGTTGGAAATGAGTTGAAAGTAGTAAGGTTAGTACATCCCATAGCAACTTCAAAGTTATGATAAGTAGTAATTGGGGAAGAGAAAGCATTATCAATCAAAGTAAGATTAAAATCGAGCGCATCTATTTTTCCAGCGGAGAGCCCGGCAGCATTTAATTCTGCAGCGGTATATAAATATTGTTGTTTCACTGAAGTATATTCATTTCCAAACGGTGCCGGATAGCTATAATCAGAACAAGATTGTAATCCTGTGCCAACAGTTGCCGCATTAGAAGCTCCGTTACAACCTCCAGTAGAACTAAGTCCGCAAGTAGTAGGCAGTGTTGGCCCTGGGAAAGTTACCCATAAATTAGCAGTACCACTGCAAAACGAAGTATCATTATGTGCCACAATAGTTGGTGCAGGCATAGATGCAACATTTACTGCCGCGGAAGTTGCCGTACAGCCATTCGTATCCACAACAGTTAACGTATAACTTCCACCTCCAACAGTAATAGAAGGAGTTGTTGCTCCAGTTGACCAAAGATAAGTTGCATATATTAAAGAATCGCTTTGTAAAGTAGTTGTACCTGTACCACAGGCGGTTATTGTAGGTCCCGTTATCAGAGGAGTTGGAAGCGGGTGCACATTCACATTGACTGAAACCGTTTTCTGACAACCTTGTAATGAACAAGTTACAGAGTAGTTTCCTGCTACGCTTGCCCATAAAGATGTATTAACAGAACCAGTGTTCCAGAGATAAGAATCATAAGTAATAGGAGTAACACTCAATTGAGTACTATCGCCTCCACAAAGTGCGAGCACTCCATTAATGACGGGATTAAGAGGAGAAATGCTGCTTGTATCAATCCAAATGGTTGCGTTAATTATTGTGGTATCTACGGGTATTCCATTATCTATTGCCATAAAAGTAATTACGTGATACCCTGCATTTCCAGCCGAACCAATTATCTGAACCTGTGCATTACAAGTATTTCCTGGAACTATAGGTAATACAGTTGCTCCAGTCAATCCATTTAAGTTTACAGTAACTGTAGTTGTTTGCCCTGTTTCAGGAGAAAGAAATAATCCATCAACAATTATTGTGTCATTTAAACCGCACACTCTCACCGTATCGCAATTATTTAAAGTAGAACATATAGGAGGAATATTTTGGACAGCATTACAAGCGTTAAAATAAAAAGTTTTATTTGTTAACCAACCAACTTGATTATTTACTGCTGCTGCACTAAAAAAAGTACCCCCCGGAGCGTTAAATCCACCAATTTGAAAAAACCCAACTCCATTTCCTTGGTTAACACCCACAATTGCTGACGATCCTCCAAAACCGCCAGTTCCGCCTGAAGCAGAACCTGTTGTCCATTGCATCTGACCGTAATTAACACCTATATTATTACCAGCTGGTAATATTGGGTCTGAACCATTGGTAATAATTACCTGAAAAGTATTTAAATAATTTTGTTGACAAGGAAAATAACCTACTCCAGTCCAGGTTACAATAAAATGTGTTGAAGTTTGCTCATAACAAACAGCTCCAACAGTTGTACAACCAGTTTGCACGTCTGCCCAAAACGGGGCAACCATATCATAACCAACAGCTGGAAATGGAACAGGTACAAAATTAAAGAAAGAAGCACTAAAAGATAAATTCCCGTTTTCATTCACATACACATTAGTTTCATTAGTGCCATAAAAACAAAAAGTAAATCCTAAAGGCAATTGCGCAGAACTGCAATCATCACACCCAGGCAAAGTGGTAACAGTACCTCCACCTTGACCACACGGCACAAGGGCACCACATCCAGCAGGGTTAGGTTGAGGAGAACGGTTATGATTACCGAAACTTAATCTCTTCTCATTCCCTGTTATAACCATATTAGGAGATGTTCTCTTAATTTCTGCAAGTTGAACTCTCAAATCTTTATCTTTTTGCTCCTCGGTTCTTGTATCCACAGGTCTCACATCTTGCGGCAAAGTTCCTTGTTGTTTCATTAACTCATATTCCTTACTGT
>CAILDT010000560.1 GCA_903833025.1 uncultured Bacteroidota bacterium
GCAAGTATCGGGATATATGGGAAAGAGAATGGTTGTTGAATACGACAATTATTTTTTCCCTGCATTCAAAGGTCCAGGTTTATTTAATTCTGGTCCAAGGTCTAATTTTAATCCAGGAATGAATACAGTAAGCTGTTTAAATTTGGATTATACAGCAAAAAACAGATTAAATTATTTTGTAACTATTCAATATTTACGAACTGGTATTGCGTATAAAACACGTAGTACTTCATTAGGTGGTGGTAGCGGAACTAATACTGGTGGCTTGGTTTATCCCTATCCAAACGAATCAACTGCTGACGCTCCTAATGGATTTAGCGCACCTTCCACTTCTAGATACGGCGGAGATTTTTCCAAACCGGCTATATTGTCGTCAGTTAATTTTGGAGGAGGAATAAAATTATTTAAGCAAGGTTGTCTTGCTCCAATTGGTAGTTATATTAAATTGGAGTTGCTTGTATTCTTAGAAACTGTAAAATACGACAATGAGAATTTTTATATAACTAATTATGATAGTTATAGTGGTTATGCTGGTACCGAAACTAAAGTAACAGAGGGAAGCGGGATGTATCGTTATAAAAATTTTGCACTTGTATTTACTAAAGGAAAACAAAGAGTGATAGCCGACAAAATAGTATTAGATTATGGACTTCGGTTCGCATTAACACCTGGAGCTATCTCCTCATTCTTAGAACTTTCGGATAGAAGAGGAATGTCGGTTGACTTTAGAGATGCTTCAACATTCCGTTTGTTTCGAGAACAATTAGTTAATTTTCATATCGGAATAGGGTTCTTAGCTTTTTAATAAATTAGATATGAATAGAAATAGAAACATCCTCGTTTATTTTTTATTGCTTCATTGTTGCATTGCTTCAGCACAATTAAGTAAAAATTATTTTCCTCTTAAATCGTACGGTGCAATACCTGAGGCAATAGCTTCGGACATAAATAAAATTATTGCTGATGATGTTAAAAACCTTTCTGCAAAATGCACTCCAGAAAAAAAATTGGAGAATGAAAAACAATTAGCACAGGATTATTTTCTTAAAAATTTATTACTTGATGGTAAAATACTTTTTAATGATAGCGTTGGTTTATATGTAAATAAAGTAGCTGACGAATTATTTAAAAATGACAAGACATTACGAAATCAACTTCATTTTTATGTAACTAAATTTTCTTCTGTTGGAGGGTATGGTTTTAATAAAGGATATGTTTTTATTAATGTAGGGCTTTTAGCACAGTTTGAAAACGAAGGACAACTTGCAGCTATGCTTGCGCATTTGGTTGGGCACATTACTTTAAAACATACTACATTAAATTTTATGAATGATGAAATGTTACAAAGTAATCATACTCAAAACACTTTTGAGGCGGAGTTAAACGAGAATCTTAATTTTACTGATAAACAGGAAACAGCTGCGGATAGTGTGGAAGTAGAATTAATGAAAAAATCGGCGTACACACTAAAATCAATTGATGATATGCTAACAGTTTTAGAATATGCGTATTTGCCTTTCGATGATAAAAAGTTTGACAAGTCTTTTTTAGAAAACAAAAACCTTACACTTCCAGATACTCTTTATCTAAAAAAAACAAAAGAGATAAATACATTAGAAGCTAATAAAGTGCAGCGGGCGTGGGTTTCGAAACTGGTAAAGAGGCAAGCTACAATGCAAGAGGAAACATTAAATGATAAAAAAGAAGGTGGCAAAACATATACACTTCCTCCTGTGAAATTTTTGAGTGCTAGAGAACAAGCTCGTTTCGAGTTGTGTAGGTCTTATTTTTTAGATCAAGATTATGTAGAAGCAATTTATGCTTCTTATTTATTATTGAAAAAATATCCAGAGAATATTTATTTAAAAGAAATTGTTTCGAAGTCGTTATATAATAATACATTGGTTAAAACGGATGCTAATCGCTACGCAAATAACGTATTACAAAATATTCCAGACGAGTATAAATTAAAGGAGTTTGATAAGTCAATAGTAAAGTATGATGATGTAGAAGGAAATTCGCAACGCTTGTATTATATGTTTAGCGAAATGACATCAAAAGAAATGAATGTAGTTGCACTCTCTTATGTGTGGAATGCTCACTTGCAAAACCCAACTAATGAAGTTTTTAATTTGCTTACAGATAGCTTGCTTATGGAATTAACATTAGCAAATGGAATGAGAGAAAGTGATTTTCAGAAATTCACAAAAGCAGAATTAGTTAAAAATGATTCATTGAAAAAAAGCACCATTGCTACCGACCAAGCCGCTAATAACGATGAAGAACAAAGTAAATACGCTACCATAAAATCACATCAGTTAGAAAAAGAAATAGTTACTGACGCTAACTTCACGAGGTATGCCTTCGTTGATTATTTTAAAGATAAAGATTTTGTAAAACGGTTTGATAAGGCATTAAGTATAAAGCGAGCCACAAAGAAAAACATTTCTTCCCCTCAAAATGATAAACAAAAAACCATAGTTACTGCCGCTTCTTTAAACTTGGAGAAGGTAGTTTTTGTTAATCCTTACTATAAAAAATATACTAAAGC
>CAILDT010000561.1 GCA_903833025.1 uncultured Bacteroidota bacterium
AGGAATACATTCTCAAACAGAAGTGTTGGAAAAAGCAGAAGTATCCTCAAGCCCAGTGTCGCCAAACAGGAGAATGACCTTTATTATTTTTACTTTGGTTGCGGCTTTGAGTAGTTTAATTTTAATTTTCCTTCGTTACTTAGCGCATAACGAAATTAATTCCCTTAACGAAATAACAAAATACACCAATGCATCTATTTCTATATTAGGTATTGTGCCAAGATGTAAACAGGATATACCTGTATCTCAACTGCTAGTAGATAAGAGTCCAAAATCATTAATTGCCGAAGCATTTAGGTCGATACGAACCAATTTGCAATTTATTTCTAATGAACCCGGACCAAAAATAATTGCGTTAACTTCCACCATTTCTGGTGAAGGGAAAACATTTATTGCTATTAACCTTGCTGGTATAATAGCTTTTTCTGGAAAAAAAGTAGTGATTCTTGATTTGGATATGCGTAAACCCAAAATTCATATTGGGTTTTCTGCTGAAAATTCGAAAGGGATGAGTACTTTGTTGATTGGCAAGGATACACTTGAAAACACTATTCAACATAGTAGTTTAGAAAATTTGGACATTATTACTGCTGGCCCCGTGCCTCCTAACCCATCTGAACTTATTATCAGCAAAAAGATGGATGACCTTTTAGAACATTTGAAAACAATTTACGATGTAATTGTCATTGACAATCCGCCAGTTGGGTTGGTTAGTGATGGTATAGCGATGATACAAAAAGCAGATTATCCAATTTATATCTTCAGGGCAGATTATTCGAAACGTAATTTTATTCAGAACGTTGACCGGTTATTTAACGAAGCAAATATTGCTCGACTTTCTGTGCTATTAAATGGTGTGGATGTGGACAGAAAAAATTATGGCTATAATTATGGTTATGGTTACGGTTATGGTTACGGTACTAGTTATGGTTATTATGATGACGACCATCAAAGTAATAAATCAAAAAAGAAAAAAAAGAAGAATCTTTTTAAGGGGATGTAAAATTTCCGAGCGTATAAAAATGAAAATTATTACCACTCCTATTCCCGATTTATTAGTAATCCACCCGAATGTTTTTGCGGACGAGCGAGGTTATTTTTATGAATCATACAACGAAACTGCTTTTAAACAAAATGGAATAAATGTAAATTTTGTGCAGGATAATCAATCCTTGTCGCAAGCGGGAGTTTTAAGAGGGTTGCATTTTCAAAAACCACCTTATGACCAAGGTAAATTAGTGAGGGTGATTAAAGGAGCCGTATTGGACGTTGCTTTGGACATTCGCAAAAACTCGCCTACTTATGGGAAACATTTTAGCATTGTATTAAACGAGCAGAATAAAACAATGTTTTGGGTGCCTTCGGGGTTTGCTCACGGATTTTTAACGTTGGAAGACGACACGATTTTTTCTTATAAATGCACTAACTTTTATAACAAAAGTGCCGAAGACTGTATCCTCTGGAATGACTCTACCATTCAAATTAATTGGGGAATTGATAATCCTGTTTTATCCGAAAAGGATAAACTGGGAAAAACATTTACTGGGTTTGAAACTTGCTTTTAGTCGCAAATTAAAAACAGGAATGCAACTATTGCTGATAGAAATGTATCTATCAAACTATTAATAAGATTTTATGAACGATTCGCTATATATATTTATTGTTTACACTTGCTATTTTATCAGTACTACTGTTCTTTCGTTTTTAGTTAACGGCTTATTTTTAAAATTTGCATCCACACTTGGTACGAGAAATTTGGACGAAAACTTTGTACGCTGGAGTTCGCACGTAAAACCATCACTTGGAGGCATTTCTTTCTTTCTTATATTTTTATTATCCATTGCAAGCTACCCTATTTTCTTTGAACAAAACCAGGTGTTATTTGACAAACATATATTAGGAATATTGGCTGCTGGCACACTTGCATTTTTATTAGGACTGTCTGATGATGCTTATAATACCCGCCCTGTTTTAAAATTTGTAGTGCAAATTATTTGTGGGGTAATTTTAATTTCGACAGGAACTTATATTTCTATTTTCGCTAACATTTATATTAATTATGCTTTTACTTTATTTTGGGTAGTTGCATTGATGAACTCGATAAATATGCTGGATAATATGGATGCTATTTCCACCGTGGTTTCGATAACTACTATTATGGGTGCATTATTAGTTTTATTTCTCAACAACGATGGCAGAAATATTTACATTATTATTTTAATTGGTGTGATGGCTGCTTTGCTTGGCTTTTTGTATTTTAACTGGCATCCTTCTAAAATGTTTATGGGAGATACCGGCAGTCAGTTTTTAGGATTATTTTTGGCGGCTATTGGAATTATTTATTTTTGGAATTATCCGCCCGATGTGCCTGTTGGTTCGCGAATTGCTTCTAAACAATTTATTATGACAATTCTCACTTTCGCCATTCCTATTATTGACACCGTTACGGTGGTTATTAATAGGATGCTTAAAGGAAAATCTCCTTTTATTGGAGGTAAAGACCATACCACACATAGTTTGTTTTTTAGAGGATTGTCGGAACGAAGAATAGCTGTATTGTATGCTGGAATTTGTTTTGTTTCTATGTTTTTCAATTTCATTATTATAAAATATATTGATAACTGGAATTACATACACATTATTTTATTCTCCATTTACTTCTTAACTTTGTTTTGGTTTTTATACGCACCAACGCGAAAAAACAAACATTAATGTTTAAAGAGTTTCTTAAAAAATTTGTTTCCGTTTTATCTTCTTCCAAAAAATATTTTATTGCTTTTGGCTGTTTGCTTTTATTATTTAGTGTAATAAAACTGTTTAATTATGCTACTTCGCCTTCTAAATCGGATGCGGCTTATAAGGATGCTTTTCATCAGAGTTATAAGGTATATGATGTGCCTATTTCGCAAACATTAAATTTTGCTGATGAAAGAGTGCCTGCTACTGATTTCAGCGTTCGTGAGGCGATGGAAAAAGAGATTTTAATTAATACGTATTGGCCCGCACAAACAATGTTGCTGGCGAAACGGGCGAATAGGTGGTTTCCGATTATTGAACCTATTTTGAAAAGAAATAATATTCCTGAAGATTTTAAATTTATTGCGTTGGTGGAAAGTCAGCTTTCCAATGTTGTGTCTCCGCAGGGGGCTGCGGGCTTTTGGCAGTTTATACCTGCTACTGCTAAAACGTATGGTTTGGAAATTAATGATGAAGTGGATGAGCGGTATGATGTAACAAAATCGACAGAGGCGGCTTGTAAATATTTTGCGGAGGCGTATAAGCAGTTTGGTAGTTGGACGTTGGTGGCTGCATCCTATAACCTTGGAATGACCGGTGTGCAGGCGCAGTTGGATAAACAAAAGGTGAAAACGTTTTATGATTTGTTGTTGACTGATGAAACTTCTCGTTATATTTTTAGGATTTTATCTATTAAGGAAATTATTTCTCATCCTAAGTTGTATGGTTATTTGCTTCGGAAAAAGGATTTGTATCCTGTGATTCCGACAAAAAAAATTGTGGTGGATTCGGCTATTCATAATCTTGCTGATTTTGCGATAGCGAATAATATTAATTATAAGATTTTGAAAATATTTAATCCTTGGCTTCGTCAAAATGTGCTTACTAATGTTGATAAAAAGAAATACCCGATTTTGATTCCGCAGGGTACTGTAAATATTTATGATTGGGAGGGGAATTATAATGGTTGCGATTTGCTGTCGCCGATGGATTCTCTTAATTTGCTTTTTAATTTTCCGCTAAGCAAGGATACGGTGGTTCCGAAAACTAATTTAAAGTAAGTTTTGTTGGTTTTTTGATAAAAAACGTTGTTTTTAGCTGCGTTTAGGAGGTAAATTTGTACCTGACGGAGGTAAATTTGTACTTGACGGAGGTAAATTTGTATCTGACGGAGGTAAATTTGTACTTGACGGAGGTAAATTTGTACCTGACGGAGGTAAATTTGTATCTGACGGAGGTAAATTTGTA
>CAILDT010000562.1 GCA_903833025.1 uncultured Bacteroidota bacterium
AGAACTATACGGACAGGCTTATTCTCGCCAATCATTCGCTCTCACAATTAAATATTATAGATGATAACCGGCAAACAGGAAAGATGCGGTCAGTCAGCAGTTTTCTAAATAATTGTGTGACCATCATGGGTAAAAGACAATTCCTCTATCAATTACATTACCCGACAACAAATGAAGAAAAGCTGCAAGCGTCATATGATATTACCGAGCATTTACTCACAAGTGTAACGGGTACAAGTGTAACGGGTACAAGTGTAACGGGTACAAGTGTAACGGGTACAACATCATCACCGAAGGAGACCTCTTGGCCTTTTATTAGAGAGAAACTCACTAATGTTTCCGACTTGGAAAAATTCACTCGGAAAATGGTCACCCGAAAACTAGTGCCGAAGAATTTAGTGAGTTTGGTGGCGGATTTGATTAGTATAGGAGACCTCTTTCTAGAAACCCAGTCCGATAAGGTCTTGATGAAATATTTACCTAGTGAAATGTCTGGAGTACAAGAGGCATGTAATGCAATAATGCAAGATATTACTCATACATTTAATTTGACCGTTTGTCATAATCTCTCGGAAATCAATGAAGATACGCCGATTATTAATAAAGGTGTATCCACTATAATCGATAATTTGATTAAAGACATGGTCGATGGACGGGATAAACTAGAGGCCATTTGTAAATATCTCTCGGATTTATTACAAGCCTCTGAAAATAAAAAGACAAATACAACAGTAAAGACACAATATGTAAAAATCCACGAAACGGCGAAAAATCCTCCGGTGCTAATTGGTACGAGTTTGCGAATAAAGAAGTTAAAAGAACTTTTAGCAAAGCGAGGCAATACAGTAGAAATTATTTATCAATCGAAATATAGTGAAGCGATAGAAACATTTACACTAGATATACAGTCGCTAGATACCGATAACAATGGCGGCGGGAAGAATGATATAGTTATTACGAATAAACAAATTGAACTGATTACGAAAAACAATGAAACTAATAAAACGAAGTTAATGCGAGAGATGGAAAACATTTTTCAAAACTATATGACGGAGTTTGCGAAGTTTGATCAGTCTATGCAGGATATAATAAAATACACGACGGAGATGGACTTGTTGCAATGTAAATGCTATATAGCCCATAAATATAACTATTGCAAACCGGAACTAAATAACAAATTAGCTTTAAATAATAATTCCTTTTTCTCTCTGACCGGCTTGCGCCATCCTCTAATAGAACATATACAAACTAATGAACTATATGTGACGAATGACCTCAGTATGGGATATGTGGAGGGAACCTCCAGGGGGTGTGGGGGTTCCCCCCATGGTGTATTACTCTACGGCACGAACGCTGTCGGCAAAACCAGTTTCATTAAATCCGTTGGCATTGCTATGATAATGGCCCAAGCTGGTTTATATGTCCCTTGCACCACTTTTCTCTATAAACCTTATCAAACCATTTTTACCCGTATTCTCGGGAATGACAATATGTTTAAAGGTCTCTCCACTTTCGCCGTGGAAATGACCGAGCTCCGAACAATTCTCAATCTAGCAAATAAAAACAGTCTTGTGCTCGGTGATGAACTTTGTTCAGGCACAGAAAGCGATTCAGCCCTCAGTATTTTTACCGCCGGCTTAGAAATTTTACACGAGAGAGATAGTACCTTCTTATTCGCCACCCATTTTCACGAAATCACCAAATATGAGGAAATAAAAGCCCTGAAGAAGTTGAAGATGTTGCATATGGCAGTGCATTATGATAAGCAAACGAATGTGCTCGTATATGACCGCAAGTTGCGAGAGGGCTCCGGCGAAAGTATGTACGGTTTAGAAGTATGCAAATCCTTGCATTTACCCGACGCTTTCCTCCAACGTGCGCACGCCATCCGCATGAAATATCATCAGGAGACACAAAATATCCTCTCGCTTTCGCCGACTCATTTTAACGCGAAGAAATTAGTCGGCACTTGTGAATTGTGTCAGGAAAATAAAGCGAGCGAAGTCCATCATTTGCAACACCAGAA
>CAILDT010000563.1 GCA_903833025.1 uncultured Bacteroidota bacterium
ATAATCAAGTAGATGCAGTTGCAAATGGTGATGGAGATATAGTGGCGAAAGCAGGCGTAAAAGGAACAAGCACAAATACTGCCCGTTTAAAACGACCATCAATTGCATCTAATTTAAAATATTTATATTCGGAATTAGCAGGCGAAATGTTGATAGGATATAATGCTGATAAGCTTGCACACGGTGCTGTTATCATTACTTTTGCCGACCCGAGAGTAAACGTAAGAGTAAGTGCAACACATCAACTATCAATAACGATAGATGATGTGGAAGTGTTAGTAGATATTTCCACCACTATAAAAACAACAATTAAAAATCTGAAACAGCAAGATAAAATACAATCTATGGTTTCACTTTTTAATACTAACGGGGTTTCTCCGTTGGCAAGTCCTGCTTCGGTAGTGGTGCCGAGATAAAATAAAAAGTTACCTTTGTAAAAAAAAGAAAAATGAAAACAATAATAGTAAACGTGCCAGACGAGGATGCAACATTATTTTTATCGTTGGTAAAAAAGTTTCGTTTCAAAACAAAAGTATTATCTAAAGAAGATTTGGAAGATGAAGAGTTAGCCAAATGGATTAATAATGGAATGAAATCGGAGGATGTTTCTGAAAAAGATATTTATAAAATTTTCAGAAAGAATGGAATTAAAGTATAAAGGTTCCTTTAAACAGGATTTGGAAAAATGTAACCGCACTGTTACAGAGGAAGTATTTAAATCTGTAATAGAAATAAAGAAAGCAACTTCAATAAATCAAATACAAAACCTCAAGAAGCTAACACGCTACAAAACTTTCTACAGAATAAAAGTAGCCAACACTTACAGAATGGGGTTAATAATAAAAAAAGATACTGTGTGGCTGGTTTGTTTGGGACACAGAAGTAATTTTTATAAAGACTTTCCTTAAAACCCTACTTCACACTATAACTAACAATAAAATAAAGCAACACAACAGCTATAGCCACACATATTAATAGCTGATTACGCTCGGTATTATCTTCTTTATATTCTTCCGGTTTCCTTGGTTCGTATTGCTGATGAGGAGTTGCACCGGCTTGCTGTTGCGCATATTGGTAAGCATTTCCAGTGTAAGGCGTATATTGTTTTTGTTTCGCAGAAGAAGTTGTTTGATAATAAGTAGAGCCAAACGAAATACTCAAATCATATTTCTTCCGCTTCGCGAGATTAGATAATACGCTGTATGCCTGTTGTATTTCTTTGAAATAATCTTCTGCCGATTTGTTATTTGTATTTTTATCAGGATGATATTTCTTAGCCAATTGGCGGTACGCAGCCTTTATCTCATTCTGATTTGCAGTAGCATTGATGCCCAATATTAAATAATAATTCTTTGCCTGCATCGCAACTCATTACATAAACCTCACATTATAATGTGCTTTCATTTTCTCCATCGGCAACTTCGTATTCTTAGGATACTTTACCGAAAAAGAAAACTCTATCTTTTTTACATCACCAGGTTGTAACGCATAATTCCAAGCATATTTACCTGTTTTGCTATCATAAATCCCTTTCGAAGTTTCCAATGCTTCCACAGTAATATCGCTTTGCAAAGAGATAGGTAACTGGTCGTCCACCTCTATTTGTATCGGTGTTTTACGATTGTTTTTAATTACCATTTCATAAGCAAAAGTTTCTTTGGTAGAGCTACCTAACGCCTTTTTACTACAATATTCTTTTACCTTGCTACGTGTTACCAGCACTTTATTATCACGTCCCAAAGATAAGTCCAACGTATCATCCGCACTTCTGGTATTGATATAACTTTGCCCCACATACGTTCCCGAATAATAAACATTGGCAGGCCCTTCCACCAAGTTCAAATCTTCCCAACCATTTATACGAGCAAGCAAAAAAGCATTCTTATCCAACTTCGGCACACTAAAATGCTGATACGTGGCAGGTAATTTATACTCCGTAACATCTACTATATAAGGTTTAAAATCAGAAGGAATAGTATAACTGTTTTTAATATCAAACTCTGCACTAAGCTCCGATACTTGTATTTCCACTGTTTGTACTTTACCATTACCGGCAACTTGCATTTTGCTTATTTCTTGTTGAGCAGTAATTTCATTGTCTTCTAAAGTCTTTTGTTTATCATAAGCAGCAACAGGAGCGTTGCCCATAAATCCTTCGCCATTAGAAGATACTCCAGCTAAAGTATTTAAACCGCTCATCCCATAAGCACCGGTATTATAATTCAAGTTCCAGGCAGTAAGCAAGGGTTTAGAAGCAGACTGCGATGGGTCGGCAGTAGAAAGTTTTATTTTAATATCATTCCAATCAATACCGGTATTGTTAAATACTTTTGCTCGGTATTTCAGTTGTATCGGTTGCGTAATATCTTCTGCTCTCAAGTCGTAATCGGGGCTCCAGCCGCAATCAGAAACAATATATTTTAAATCAATAGTAGTAGTAGCTTTTGTTGCTGAAGAAAGAAGAATAGTTATTTCCGCCGTCGGCTGATTGTTTTTTGCATTCAATTGCAATAGCTCATTGTCACTTTTAATAAGCTGTTCGTTAATCTCACTTTCCTTTTTATCAAGTTTAAATATCTCCCCATTTATTTCTTTTATCCTGCTTCTATAAAAATCAGCAGCAAGTTTTAAGTCTGCAATAGCCACTCCTTTTTCCTTGCTTCGTATATCTTCATTCTTCAACAGCATTTCTTTTTCGGTTCCATAAGCATTCTTATCATTATTCAGCTGTGTAATTGCATCTCTTAAATACTTTGTAGAATCTTTCAATTGCTTAATCTTTGTACTTTCCTTTTGATTAGCCAAATAATTAATAGCATCCGAAATAGCCAGTATAGCAGCATCTCCGGTATTACTTACCTGAATACTTTTAGAATTCAGCTTCGGTGATAGCCCAAGAAACACTATCTTATTCCTCCCCGGACTCAACGTTACCTGTTTACTATGCGTTACTTCGGCACCGTATAAATATACTATGGCCGATTGAACAGGGGTAGTTATTTCTTGCGCTGTTTCAGTATTCTGACTATGTGCAACCAGCACACTAGCAAATACAATTATTAAGGTTGATACAATGTTTTTCATTTGTCTTTTAATTTAAGATTTATGTAAATAAGTTTTATTGTTGGTATATTTCTTGTAAAGGCAAGTAAAAGTATTAAATATACCTTTTGATTATAGTTAAAGATATATAATTTTGTATTGGTAAAATAAAAATAGAGTCATTAGAATAAATTTGTTTATTTTTACCACACAAAAAAAGATGGAATATTATTTTGAAATCTTTAAATAAGATTATAATATTGTATCCTCCAAAAAGAACCAAATAGAATAAATAAAAAGATTATGAAAAAAATATATTTTGCATTAATAGGTTTAATTCTCTCCACTGCTGGTTATTCAGTAAGTGTGATAGTGTTAGAAGGTAATTATCAAGGAAAAAACATTTATGTACAAAATCCTTTTGCCAGTTCTGGCGTTGGTTTTTGTGTGCAGGAAGTGCGTGTAAATGGTAAAGTTACTACTGATGAAATTGGTTCTTCTGCTTTCGAAATAGATTTGAAGGCATTGCAATTAAAGGTAGGAGATAAAGTAGAAGTAAAAATTACTCATAAAGATGGTTGCAAACCTAAGGTATTAAATCCAGAAGTATTGAAACCTAAAAGCACGTTCGATATCCAATCAATAGCAGTAGAAAAAGATTTAACTTTAAAATGGAGTACTAAAAACGAAACAGGAAAACTTACTTATATAATAGAGCAATTTCGTTGGAACAAATGGGTGAAAGTAGGCGAAGTGGAAGGAAACGGTACACCGGACTTAAACAATTATTCTTTTAAAGTTGTTCCTAATTCAGGTAAAAATCAATTTCGTGTTAAGCAAATAGATTACTCAAGTCAACCACGTATTTCTAAGTCTTGTGATTATTCAGCTACTATTCCTGAAATTACTTTTAGTCCGGCTAAGGTTACAAAAGATATTACGTTCCTTGCTGGTAGCACTCCAACAGAAACAATGTTTGAAATATATGACCAGTATGGTAACATTACAAAAAGAGGATACGCATCTTCTGTTGATGTTTCTAACTTACCTAAAGGAGCTTATTATTTGAATTACGATAATAAAATGGCTGACTTTATTAAAAAATAAACATTCATAAATGATATTAAAAAATAATCCCGACTTAATAATCGGGATTATTTTTTTGCACTAACTTTTAAAAAAACTACTAATGCTAAAGATTGAACATATAGGGATTGCGGTAAAAAACATAGAACAATCAAATGAACTGTTTTCAAAGCTTTTTGGGAAATCTCCTTATAAATTGGAAAAGGTAGAAAGCGAAAATGTTTCTACTTCTTTTTTTATGATGGGAGAAAACAAAGTTGAATTACTTGAAGCAACAAATACTGACAGTGCTATTGCAAAGTTTATAGATAAAAAAGGAGAAGGGATTCATCACATTGCATTTGAAGTAGAAAACATAGTTGAAGAAATGAAACGCTTGAAAGCAGAAGGATTTGTGTTGCTTTCCGAAGAGCCGAAAAAAGGAGCGGATAATAAACTAATTTGTTTTCTGCATCCTAAATCAGCAAATGGAGTGTTGATAGAACTGTGTCAGGAAATAAAATAGGGTTTAAATAAATACATCCAAAATACTTTCCTTGCTTGCATCGAGCCAATAAGTATTAATTCCAAGTTTCTTTGCCCCTTCAATATGTTGTGCCGAATCATCAATAAATAATGTTTCGTGAGGTTGAAGATTGTTTTCTTTTAAAACTAATTCAAAAATCTCCACGTCAGGTTTTCGCATTCCTACTTTATAAGATAAATACATCTTCTCGAAATAGCTTGATAAATTAGGTATTCCAAAGTGTTTCTTCAAATACTTATTAAACTCATTAATATGTATTTCATTGGTATTGCTCAATAAAAATAAGTGATGTGTAGCTTTAAGTTGTTTCAGAAAATCAAGTCGTGCTTTCGGCAAGTCAAGCAACATTGCATTCCAAGCTTCATCAATTATATAATCTTCTAAATGAGAATGTAAATGTTTTCTTATCTCATTTCTGAAATCAGCAGGTGAAATGGTTCCTTTATCTAATAAATCAAATAAATGTTGTTGTTTTGTCTGTGAAAATAATCTTTCAAAATCTTTTACCCCCAACTCCACAAAAGCGTTTGCAGTAAGTGAATAGTCAATGTTTAATATCACTCCGCCTAAATCAAAGATGATGTTTTTATAGTTTTTTAAAGGAATAATCATAATAAAATCATTATTGTGTTTGTTAATTGGCTACAAATATATAATTTCGCGCTCCTAAAATCGTAATTAATTACGATTTGGGGCCTATAGCTCATTCGGTTAGAGCACCTGACTCATAATCAGGTGGTGCTTGGTTCGATTCCAAGTGGGCCCACAGAATAAGGGAAGTGTTACTTTAAAGTACTCTTCCCTTTTTTGTTTCTTATGATAAACCAATAATATTTCTACTTTTGCACCTCAAAATTTAAAAACAAAAATAATGAACTCCAAAGGACCCATCTCTATTTTTATAGAAAAACATTTCAAACATTTTAATTCCGCCGCATTGGTAGATGCAGCTAAAGGGTATGAACTTCACCTTACCGAAGGCGGAAAAATGATGGTAACTCTTGCAGGAGCAATGAGCACTGCCGAGTTAGGAAAGTCGTTAGCCGAAATGATTCGTCAGGGAAAGGTGGATATAATCTCTTGTACCGGTGCTAATCTCGAAGAAGATATTATGAACCTTGTGGCGCATTCGCATTATAAACGTGTGCCTAATTATAGAGATTTATCTCCGCAGGAAGAGTGGGATTTACTTGAAAATCATTATAACCGAGTTACCGATACGTGTATTCCTGAAGAAGAAGCATTCCGCAGATTACAAAAACATATTCATAAAATATGGAAAGATGCTGATGATAAGGGCGAGCGTTATTTTCCGCACGAGTATATGTTTCAGATGTTAAAGAGTAGAGTGCTGGAGCAATATTATGAAATAGACCCTAAAGATAGTTGGATGTTGGCTGCTGCTGAACGTAATTTACCAATGGTAGTGCCTGGTTGGGAAGATTCTACAATGGGAAATATTTTTACATCTTACGTTATTAAAAACGAAATAAAAGCATCTACAATGAAATCGGGTATTGAATATATGGCTTGGCTGGCTGATTGGTACCCGAAGAATTCAGGTGGAAAAGGAATAGGATTTTTTCAGATTGGAGGCGGTATAGCGGGCGATTTCCCTATTTGTGTTGTGCCAATGCTTTATCAGGATATGGGAATGCACGATATTCCTTTTTGGGGTTATTTCTGCCAGATTTCCGATTCTACTACCAGTTACGGTTCTTATTCTGGAGCTGTACCTAACGAAAAAATTACGTGGGGAAAGTTAGATATTCATACGCCTAAATACATTGTAGAAAGTGATGCTACTATTGTCGCACCATTGATGTTTGCTTGGATACTTGGCTGGTAGGCAGTTTAGTAAAGAAACTTATTATAAGTATATCGCTTTTGATGCAATGCTTTTACATTATCATAAAGCACCTTTTTAAACTCATCAATATGGTCTTTATTGATTGCCGAAATAAACAGACATGGCATATCAAATTTATTCATCCACGTTTTTTCTAATTGTTCCAAACTGATATTTCGTTTAGTAATTGGTGTTAAATCATCATCATCTTTTTTCTCAAAAGTAAAAGCATCTATTTTATTAAACACCATCATCACTGGTTTGTCGCCGGCACCAATGTCGGTTAGTGTTTGATTAACAACATTTATCTGGTCTTCAAATCCGGGATGAGAGATATCTACTACGTGCAATAAAATATCTGCTTCGCGAACTTCATCCAATGTTGATTTAAAAGATTCGACAAGTGTAGTAGGTAGTTTGCGGATAAACCCAACAGTGTCAGAAAGTAAGAAAGGAAGATTTTCTATCACAACTTTTCTAACTGCAGTATCTAACGTTGCGAATAATTTATTCTCGGCAAACACATCACTCTTGCTTAAGAGGTTCATAATAGTGCTTTTGCCAACATTGGTATAACCAACCAAAGCAACACGAATAAGTTCTCCTCTGCTTTTGCGTTGCGTTTCCATTTGCTTGTCAATAGTTAGCAGCTTTTCTTTCAGGAGGGCGATTCTATCACGTACAATACGGCGGTCAGTTTCTATCTCCTTTTCACCTGCTCCTTTCATACCTATACCACCTTTTATCCTATCGTGGTGGCTCCACATTTTAGTTAGTCGGGGTAATAAGTATTGATATTGCGCAAGCTCCACTTGTGTTTTAGCATGAGCAGTGCGGGCACGAGAAGCAAATATATCAAGGATTAAAGTGGTACGGTCTAATACTTTTATCTTGTGTTTTGGGTTCGTATTAATTTCTTTCTCGATGTTTCGTTGCTGTGCAGGGGAGAGTTCATCATCAATAATAACAATATCTATCAGGTTTTCATTCACAAAAGTACGAATCTCATTAAGTTTGCCAGACCCTACAAAGATGCGTGTATCGGGATGTTCGAGCCGTTGTGTAAAACGTTTTTTGATTTCTGCTCCTGCGGTATTTGCCAGAAACTCCAGTTCGTCAAGGTATTCTGTAATAGTTTCCTCATCCTGATTTTTATTTATTAATCCGATGAGTACGGCAGTTTCATTTTTTCTGGAGGTATCGTGCATAAGTAATTCCGAACTCCTAACTATTTCTTAAGAGTTACAACATAAGCTGATACAGCATTTGTTTCCTGTTCTGTCAAAACGTCTTTAAATGGTGCCATTGAACCAGAACCATTTTTTATTTGTTCAGCTATTGCTTTTAAATTCATTTGAGAAGTGGTAAGGTCGGCACCACCTGCGCCATTGGTTCCGCCTTTGCCGTGACACGCTATACAATCAGCATTATAAATAGCTTCGCCGTGTTTCATCATATCATAATTAGGGTCGTTAACATTTGCAACTGCAGAATCTATATTTTGTTTATTCGCTTTCATTTTGTTCATTTCTGCTAAACCATAGGCAGTTATTATCATTAATAAAGAAAGTGACGCAAGTATTTTGTTTTTCTTTTTGAAACCAATTATTGCAGTTGGTATAGAAAGAAGAACAATAACAATTTTAATTAGTATCAACGGATTTGCGCCTTTTTGTACAAGCATATAAATACCTGTTGCCAAAAACAGTGTGCTGATAATCATTTCAGGAACTTTCACAATCTTTGTGAACTTGGCTAAGCTGTTATTATTATTAGCTAAAAGAAGAATTGTTTTTATTAAATAAATTAGTAAAAACAAAATCACAACAACAACGTGTGTGTGTTTAATTAAGTTATAGTCCATAGGTTTAAATTTTTTATCCGCTCAAAAGTAATAAAAATCTATTGGTTTTACCGCTCATATAAATATATCAGTGAATCATATTATTATACTAATTTTGTTTCCGCTCAAAAAAGCACTAACTAAACAGATATGAAAAAAGCAATATTATTCCTTTCTACAATTATATTTGCCGCTGCATCTATTGCACAGGAAACATTTCCGGTTAATGGCACTACAAATAAAATACATACTACTTATGCATTTACCAATGCAAACATAGTTGTTAACCCAGATGAAACAATTAATAATGCAACTCTTTTAATTAAAGATGGAATTATTGTTGAGGTAGGTGCCAAAGTTACCATACCGAAAGGATGTGCTGTATATGATTTGAAGGGGAAGACCATTTATCCTGCCTTGATTGATGCTTATACCAATTATGGAATTGCAGATGCGAAACCTGTACCTCGTATGTTTCCTGGTCCGCAAATGGAAAGTAATATAAAAGGTGCGTATGGTTGGAATCAGGCAGTGAAAGCGGATGTAGAAGCATATAAATTATTTCAGGATAATATGGCTGCTTCGGAGGAGATGCGCAAAATGGGGTTTGGTGCGGTTCTTACTTTTCAGAAAGATGGTATTGTAAGAGGAAGTGCAGCGGTGGTTTCTCTTGCAGATGGAAAAGAAAACAACTTAATTATTGCTGACAAAGCAGCAGCAATGCTTTCGTTTGATAAAGGAACTTCTTCACAAGACTATCCTTCATCAATGATGGGTGCTATTGCATTGTTGCGTCAAACATATTTAGATGCAAGTTGGTATAAAGCTGATAAAACTAAAAAAGAATACAACATATCTTTAGATGCTTTTAATAATTTACAATCGCTCCCACAGATATTTGAAACCACTGATAAACTAAGTGCTTTACGTGCTGATAAAATTGGAAAAGAGTTTAAAGTAAATTATATTATTAAAGGATGTGGTAATGAATATCAGCGATTAGATGATATAAAAGCTACCAACTGTAAATTTATTATTCCGCTTAATTTCCCTGCTGCGTTTGATGTTGAAGATGCTTATGATGCATCTAATGTTTCGTTAACAGAAATGAAACATTGGGAAATGGCACCAGTTAATGCTTTTGCAATGGAAAAGAATTATATTCCTTTTGCCATTACTACTGCTGATTTGAAAGACAAAAAAGATTTCTGGAAAAACCTACGTAAAGCAATTGCTTATGGGTTATCAGAAAAACAAGCATTAAAATCATTAACAACAATACCTGCCGAAATGCTTAATGTTGCTGATAAAATAGGAAGTTTGAAAACGGGAATGATTGCCAACTTTATTATTACATCTGGTAATTTGTTTGATGAGAAAACAATTATCTATGAAAATTGGATACAGGGAAATCCTTATAAAATTAATGATTACAATGCTATTGACGTAAGAGGAGTTTATAACTTCGCTTATGAAAACAAACGGTTATATGAATTAAAAATAGAAGGAGATATTGATAAACTAAAAGCAACAGTACTAATAGATACTACAAAAACACCAGTTAACATAACTGTTGCAGGCAACAATGTTTCTATTACTTTTAGTCCGAAGGATAGAATTGGTACTGTAAGATTAAGTGGAAACATAACTCTTAACCCACTTAAAATGTCGGGGAAAGGACAAACACCTGAGGGCGACTGGCTTGATTGGAGCGCGACTTATAAAGCAACATTTGTTCCTATTGTCAAAAAAGATTCGGCTAAAAAAGCTCCTACATTTGGTAAAGTGTTTTATCCTTTCTGTGCTTATGGGCAACCTCACGAAGATGAAAATGGATTTATTAAAGAGAAAATTAAAGAGTTTAAAAACCGTTATGATGCTGTATTAATAAAGCACGTAACTGTGTGGACGAATGAAGCAGAAGGTGTTTTGAAGAACCAAGATGTGTATATGACGGAAGGAAGAATTGTAAGAATTGCTGATGATATTACCCCTACCAAACTTGCTTATGCAAAAATTATTGATGGTACAGGAAAACATCTGACCGCAGGAATCATTGATGAACATTCGCACATAGCAATTTCAAACGGAGTAAATGAAGGTACCCAGACATCAAGTGCTGAAGTAAGAATTGGTGATGTTATTAATTCGGAAGACATAAATATTTATCGCCAGTTGTCGGGCGGCGTTACTTGTTCGCAATTATTACACGGCTCGGCTAACCCTATTGGCGGACAATCTGCAATAATAAAATTACGTTGGGGGAAATCGCCTGAAGAAATGAAGTTTGAGAAAGCTGATGGTTATATCAAATTTGCGTTAGGAGAAAATGTAAAGCAAAGTAACTGGGGAGATTTTAATACTGTTCGTTATCCGCAATCGCGGATGGGAGTGGAACAAGTGTATTATGATTATTTTACAAGAGCTAAAGAATATGATGCGAAACAAAAAGCAAATGCTTCGGTATCTGATAAACAAAAAGCAAGTGCAACTCCTTTCCGCAGGGATTTGGAACTGGAAGCATTGGCGGAGATATTAAATAAAAAACGTTTTATTACTTGCCACTCTTATGTACAATCTGAAATTAATATGCTAATGCACGTTGGTGATTCAATGGGTTTTCAGGTGAATACATTTACACATATATTAGAAGGGTATAAAGTAGCAGATAAAATGAAAGCAAGAAATATAGGCGGCTCTACATTCAGTGATTGGTGGGCTTACAAGATGGAAGTAAAAGAAGCAATTCCTTATAATGCGTCGTTAATGAATCAAATGGGAATAGTTACTGCCATCAATTCGGATGATGCTGAAATGGGAAGGAGATTAAATCAGGAAGCTGCTAAGTCGGTTAAATATGGTGGAACAAGCGAAGAAGATGCTTTGAAAATGGTTACTCTTAATCCTGCTAAGTTATTACACCTTGATAAAAAAGTAGGAAGTATTAAAGTGGGGAAAGATGCGGATGTAGTGTTATGGTCGGATAATCCATTGTCTATTTATGCTAAAGTGGAAAAGACTATTATTGATGGAATTATTTATTATGATAGCGAAGAAGATGCAAAGTTGAGAGTAGATATTCAGAAAGAAAGAGCACGTATTATACAGAAAATGCTGGATGAGAAAAAGGGCGGAGCACCAGTAGTAAAGCCGATGCCAAAGAAACAGAAACTTTATGGGTGTGATGATTTGGAAGTGGATTATATGAATGCAGAGTAGGCTGGGGTGGGATTGGAACGCAGATTTTATATGATTGCTTAGGATTTAAAAGGATTCTTTTAATCGCCTTCGGCGAATATGATTTAAAATGGTTGAAGTATTGGGTATGATTGGAACGCAGATTTTATATGATTGTTTAGGATTAAAAAGGATTCTTTTAATCGCCTTCGGCGAATATGATTTAAAATGTTTGAAGTATTATGTGGGATTGAAACCCAGATTTTATATAATTTATGAACAGAGATAACTTTTTACATTCTGATATTACTTCAAAAATTATTAAAGCATATTATAATGTTTATAATACTCTTGGTTTTG
>CAILDT010000564.1 GCA_903833025.1 uncultured Bacteroidota bacterium
ATATAATAAAAATAAAACGTAATTTCATCAGTGTTGTTTTCTTTTCAGTGTTGTTTTCTTTTTTTTTTGTTTTCTTTTTCTTTTTGTTTTAAAACACTCTTCATTTTGAGAAGCTTTTCTCAACTTGCCACCTTCTTTTTTTAAACAGGGTGGACAATTTTTCTCGTCAGGAATAACTGCTATAGCAGTGTCGCAAGTAGGGAACTTAAATACACAATCAGGTCCTGTATTGTTTTGTTCAACGTATATGTCTTCTGATGTTACTACTGATTGTGGTGCTGGTGATCGTGAGTTTGCTTTTGGTTGTGCTTGTGTTTTTGCTTTTGATTGTGATCGTGAGTTTGCTTTTGATAGTGATCGTGAGTTTGCTTTTGCTGAGTTTGCTTTTGGTTGTGCTTGTGTTTTTTCTTGTGATTGTGCGTGTGCTAGTAAATTTGGTGTTACTGATAGTGATGCTGCTAGTGCTGATGATAGTGCTGCTGATAATTCTTGTGGTAAAGAATTATTACCTTTTCTTGCTAACATATTTATAATAATTCTAAGATATACCTATAAATTATTCGTCGTCTTCTACGTCCAAATCATCTTCTTGATAAAGCTCATCTGAAATATGAAGTTTGGGCAGTTCATTCCCACCTTTTTGGTAACCCTCTTTTTTCTCGACCAATTGACCCAATACACAAATATAGGGATCATTCAATTCGAACCTGACGCCTACTACTCGAACCACAATCTTGGCATTCTCTTTTACTTCACCAAAGGAGCGATCACTAAAATGATGATCGCGTGCAATAAACGCGGTAATAGGAACTGCGCCGACATTATCCACTACTTCGGCGTGCACTCCGGCCTTAGTAATAGTCTTAACATCACATTCGATTAACATACCTTCAACAGGGTGACAAATCATACATTCAAATACGGTGTCAAATTCGACGTTTGGTCCGGCAACATTGCCACTCGAGTACCGTATGACCTTGATTGATCCAGGACGAATGAACCCTTCGGCAATGCATTTTCCTTCGTTACGCCTGGAGATGATTTTTTCTAAATTTTCTTTCACATTTTTACCAACCTCGACAATAGGGAGAACCACTTTCATTGTTAACATTGATTGAATGTAGACCCCATAGATCTTACGCCCTTGATTATTGGGGTTTCTGCGTGATTGTTGCATTAGGTTATACTACTATAATGATATATTTTACTATCTATATCATTATACATTTATCTATTTCAATTTTTCAAAATTATTATTACAAAGAGGAGGGGGTAAGGGGGACCTAAGGTTCCCCCTATTTGACTAGTTTCGATAATACAGCTCTCTCTAAATCCAAAAACCAAACTAGCCCGTCCCGAGCCCCTTTATTATAATGTCGCAACAGCATTTCTAAAATAACGCACATACCTGGTTTAACAATCAAATTCGAATCTTCCGTGTTCTCCTCATTATATTGAAAATTATCAGAAGTAATAATATTAACCTTTTTCATCACATCTTTTTTTCCTTCGCCCCCGCATCGAGAACCTTTCTTCAATTTACTCTGTAAATCCAATGTTTTAAACACCACATCATTGTTACGGAACACCTGCATAAATCCGATTAGTCGAGTCATTTTCGCCGGAGGAACAAACGAAGTAGGAATAGCAGCTTTTATCGCAGCAATACGATCGGTAGGTTGAGCTACGGTCCAAATTGTTTTATTATCTTGATCACTCTGTAAATAGATCTTCAGTCGATCCTCGCTGCTTTCACTGATCTTATCGTTCACCAATATAATCGTTTTAAATCCTCTAACTGTTACCATTTTTTTATCAAAATATTCTTTAATTTCTACCTGAA
>CAILDT010000565.1 GCA_903833025.1 uncultured Bacteroidota bacterium
CAAGGCATCCGAACTCATAAACATATTACGTTGGACGAAATTGGACGACGACTTGCGATTGGCGATTTTAAAGAATTAAACGTGATTGTAAAGGGCGATGTGGATGGCTCGGTAGAGGCGTTGGCTGACTCGTTGCAAAAACTTTCGACAGAAAAAGTATCAGTAAAAATTATTCATAAATCGGTGGGAGCCATCAGCGAATCCGATGTGTTGCTTGCCTCGGCATCCAACGCAATTATTATTGGTTTCCAAGTTCGCCCATCGGCAACGGCGCGTAAAGTGGCGGAAACCGAGCAAATTGATATTCGCTTGTACTCCATTATTTACGACGCTATTAACGAAATAAAAGCGGCGATGGAAGGTATGTTGGCAGCTGAATTTGTAGAAAAAATTGTTTGTAATATCGAAGTTCGCGAAGTGTTTACCATCACCAAAGTGGGTACCATAGCGGGTTGTATGGTGCTTGATGGTAAGGTGATGCGCAATACTAAAATACGCGTTATTAGAGATGGTATTGTGGTGCACAGCGGCGAACTGGGCTCGTTAAAACGATTTAAAGACGATGTGAAAGAGGTAAACAAAGGTTTCGAATGTGGCTTAAACATCAATGGATTTAACGATATTAAACAAGGTGATATTATTGAGGGGTACGAAATGGTGGAGGTGAAAGCCAAGCTATAAGGTATTTTACCTATTCACATCTTAAGAAATCCCACTCTTTTAAAAGAGCGGGATTTCTTATTTAAACTTTATAACATTTATATTTTTGTATTTTTGCCTATCAAAATTTTTGAGTCATTTATGCGTTTAATAACGAGGTTAGTTTTTCTTTTTCTTTTCAGTTTTATTTCCTTTCATTCGAAAGCTGTTGGAGACACCGCCACTTCTTTTCAAAAAAAACTATTGCGGTTGGCAAGAGATTATACCGACCAACAATTTTATTATGAAGCTGAATCTACTTACAAACTTTATTTGCAAAAAGACACGGCTGATGCCGAAGTGTTTTACGAATTGGGGATGTTGCAATTTACTTATCTCTTCAAAAAAGATTCCTGCATTAAATATTTAGAGCAATCAATGCGATTAACTGCATATAAAAAAGATACGCTTGCCGAAATCTGTAATGCGCTTGGGCAGTGTTATCAGTTTGTGGAAGATTATGATAAAGCGTTGATTTTTTATGAGCTATTTAAGAAAAAACTGAAAGGCACAGAAGGGGGTAAAGAAATGAAAAAAGAAACCGATAGGTTAATTGCCGAATGCAATTTCGCACTCGATAATCCGCACGATGTGAAAGGGACGAAAGCTTTTAATTTGGGCAAAAATATAAATACTTCTGCCCCAGAGTTCGACCCTGTGGCTTCAGAATCAGATTCGCTTTTGTTTTTTACTTCAGTAAGAAGTATTTATAATGATACTGCTGGCAATGGAAATGAAGAGTTGTTCGAAAACATTTTTCTGGCGAACAAAACGCAAAATGAATTTACTAATGCTCATCGTTATTTTGTTTTTGGGAAAACGGAAAACCTCTCCGCAAATGTGTCGGTAAACTCAATAAGTTATGACGAAAAACAATTTTATGTTTGCAAAAGCGATAGGATTTATGTGGCTACTGGCAGAGATTCTATTTGGGATATACCTGCAATGATGAGCGATTCGGTAAATAATGGTTTTGCACAAAATCACGCATTTGTTTCGCCTGATGGCAAAACACTTTACTTTTCAGTAAATAATTCAGGCGGGTTTGGAGGTCTCGATATTTATAAATCGGAAAAACAAAAAGATGGCAGATGGGGACCAGCACGCAATGTGGGTGAGCCGATTAATACTCCGTTTGATGAGGAAAGTCCAGCTGTTTCGTATGATGGCAAAACATTTTATTTCTCTTCTAAAGGTCATTTAGGATTTGGCGGATATGATTTATATAAATGCCAAATTGATGGCGATAAGTTTTCAAAACCAGTAAATATGGGGCGACCATACAACTCATCGGCTGATGATTTGTTTTTAAAATTTAATAAAACGGGTGATGAAGGATATTTATCTTCTGGCAGAATTAAAGGATTTGGCGATATGGATATTTATAAAATAACCTGTCCTGGCTACACAAAACCTTTTAAAAACAGAACATATCCTGTTTCGTTTAATGCAAATAAATCGCTGGACCCAGAAGGTGCGAAACTCATTTATGAATGGAATATGGATGATGGCACAAAAGAATATGGTACAAAATTTACGCATACGTATAAGCGTCCGGGAAATTATAAGGTGCAATTAACCACTGTTGATACGGTTTCTAAACACAAGGACCAAAACAATATGGCTGTAGATGTGGTGATAGATAATGTTTCTCACATTGAATTTACTTGTCCTGATACCGTATATCAGCACGATACAGTGAGGTTTGATGGTTCATCATCAATGATGAAAGGAAAAACTGCATATAGATATGTATGGAAAATTGGGGACAATGAGTTTTCGAGAAACACCGTGAAAACTCCTTATATATTTAAAGATGCAGGAACATATACAGTGAAAATGCAGATAGAATTCAGATGTAAAAATTGTACCGATGTTGATTTTTATGAGTATTCAAAAACAATAACGGTTTTGCCTTTTAACAGAAGAATAAATAGAAGACCTTAGTTAATTAGGAGTTATGAATTTCAATAGATATAAAGAATGAAAAATTGGTTAATAGTGTTTTGTTTTCTTTTTGTGATAACTAATAAAGTTTTTTCGCAGCAGGTACCTTCTGTTTTCGAAAACACTGATTTTGTTGTTACATTCAGTCAGGGGGCAAACGGCACGTGGGGTGATGACGACCACCTACAAATTTATTTTTTCGCTATTCCGGTAGATAATAAAACGCCATTTTACATTCGTGTTTTCGACCCCGAAACAGGTGGAGCAAACGACCAAGTGAACGTAACAAAAGTATTTAATTCAACTACCAATTTCAGTATCTATGGCGGCAAAGGCGCGTATTCAAATAAAGATGCGAGAGGCACCGAGCCAACAGGCAATTACAGAAGCGGCGTTCAGTTGGCAACAAAAAAATTCGTGTCTGCCGATTCCGAAAAGTACGATAACAAATGGTATTCCTTCGGTCCGTTTAACCCCAACGATGGGGAGTTGGATAAAGACTTAAATGCAAACGTATTTAAAATAGTAGTAGAA
>CAILDT010000566.1 GCA_903833025.1 uncultured Bacteroidota bacterium
CACCAAACCCGATTTAGTAAATGTGGATGCCGAAAAACAATTACTTTGCAGTAAAAACGAAACCAAAACAATTAACGAATGGGCATTTCAATACAAAAACGGACCTCTTTATTTAGATAGGTCAGAGGCACTTAGCGAACTTGTTAAAAAAGAAAAAGACTCTGTGCCTGCATCTATTATCCTATTGGCATTGAATGATAAATTTTGGGGACTGCGAGAAGATGCTATTGACGCGTTAAAGGATATTCAACCCGGACACGAAAAAGAAATAGAAGATAAATTATTTCATTGTGCAAAGTATGATGAAAAGTCTTTGGTGCGGGCGGATGCGCTAAATTATTTAGCGTTACATTCTAAAGATACCAATTTGCTGTGGCTTTATGTAGATGCCCTTGATGATAAATCATATAGCGTATTAGGTGCAGGATTGGCAGGCATCTCGAAAACAAATCCGAAGGAAGGAATGAAACGTGCCAAACAATATGAGAACGAAAAGAGCAGGGAGATATTATCCTCAATAGCCAGTTTATATGCCTCTTACGGCACAGACGAAAACAATGATTTCTTTTTAAAAGCAAAAGATAAGTACCACGGTTTCTCTCAAATAAGTTTTATTACTGAATACACTTCCTTCCTTAAAATAGTGAAGAGAGATGAAACAGTAAATGCCGGAGTGGATGTGTTAGCAGGCATTGCCAAAGACCCAAACACCATTAAGTGGGTATCTTATTATGCTAAAAAATCTATTAATGATTTAGTAATGATGTATGATGATAGAGAAAAGGCAGCAACCAAACAGTTGGATAATTTAAAAGCAAATAATATAAATGCAAACACTACCGAGCTGGAGTTCCTTATCGGCACGGCAAAAGACCAGAAAGCAAAACTAACAGAGATTTATAATAGCTTGGTAAAATAAACAACGGCAATAGGCTTCTTTCGGAATTCAATTCTGATTTGGAGGCATTACGTCATTGCGAGGGCTTTTCGCCCGAAGCAATCTATCGGAAATACTTCTTTAGGGATTGCTTCGGGCGAAAAGCCCTCACAATGACGAACTCAAAAGAAAAAGCACATCAATTATGAAAGAAGTCTAACGTTGTTTATTTTATTTCTTTTCTACGGGTAGTCCCTTCGAAGCCATCCAGGCAGTAAATCCCTTTTCAAGGTTAACAACCTTTTTGAATTTATGCTTTTCCATATACTCGGCACAGTCGCCACTTCGTCCGCCAGAGGCGCAATATATATAGTACGTTTTGTTTTTATCTAATTTATCCACTTGTTGTTCGTTGTCTTTTGCCAGCCAATCGAGTTGCACTGCACCCGGTATATATCCTTTTGCTTTAAGCTCATCATCGGTTCGTAAATCTATAATTACTGCGTTTTTATCTGCTGAATACAATTTGTGGAATTCATCTGGAGTAACGTTTGTAACCACCGCAGTGTTTTGTTTTTGTGCACAAGCATAAAAAGATATTGCGCTTATAAATATTAATAGTGTCTTTTTCATTGTGTTTATAATTTAGTTATTAGAATTTAGAGTACAAAGCTAATTCTTTTTGATAATTTTGGAGCTGATTATAATCATTGAAACAGAAAAATAAACTTGAAAGGAGTAGTAATAAAATCAACAGGAAGCTGGTACACTGTTTTAACTGAAAACAAAACAATACTCGAATGCCGCATAAAAGGGCTATTTCGAATAAAAGAAATAAAAACTACCAACCCAATTGCAGTAGGTGATAAGGTAGAGTTTGAGATGGAAGCAGATGGCAGAGGTGTTATTCATTCCATCGAAGAGCGCAAGAATTACATCATTCGAAAATCAATAAACCTTTCCAAACAATCGCATATACTTGCTTCCAATATCGACCAGGCATTACTAATCGTAACACTTGCAATGCCGCGTACGTCCACTGGTTTTATCGACCGTTTCCTACTCACAGCCGAAGCATATCATATTCCGGTTAGCATTATTTTTAATAAAATTGATTTGTTTGCCGATGCCGATGTGATGGAAGAACTTAATCAATTCATCAGTATTTATGAGCGAATTGGGTATAAGTGTTATAAAGTTTCAGCAACAAAAAACATTGACATAGATATATTAAAAGAAATAACAACAGACAAAACAACACTTATTGCAGGGCATTCGGGAGTAGGTAAATCTACCTTGATAAATGCAATGGATAATAACCTCGACTTAAAAACAGGAGAAATATCTGATGCGCATAGCAAAGGAAAACATACTACCACCTTCGCCGAAATGCACCCGTTAAGCTATGGCGGCTTTATTATTGATACGCCTGGTATAAAAGAATTAGGGCTTGTAGATATGGAGAAAGAAGAGATTTCGGATTACTTTCCGGAGATGAGAGCGATAAGAAATAACTGTAAGTTTAATAATTGTTTACATTTGAATGAACCTAAGTGTGCAATAATAGATGCTGTTGATAATGGAGAAATAGCTGTATCGCGCTACAATAGTTATTTAGGAATTATGAATGGAGAAGAACTCGATATCACTAATTATGAGTAAATGAGGGCAGTAATACAGCGCGTTACACAAGCATCGGTTACTATAAATGGAAACGTGAAAAGTTCTATTGGCTTAGGATTATTAATTTTAATAGGCATTGAAGAAGCTGATACTACTGAAGATATAACGTGGTTAAGTTCAAAAATAATTAACCTAAGAATATTTAATGATGAAAACGAAGTGATGAATCTTTCTATAAAAGATGTTAATGGAGACATTATTCTAGTGTCTCAATTTACGTTACACGCATCAACAAAAAAGGGAAACCGACCATCCTACATTAAAGCCGCAAAGCCGGAAACAGCAATTCCTTTATATGAAAAGATGATAACACAATTAGAAAACGATTTAGGAAAACCTATTCAAACAGGCGAGTTTGGTGCTGATATGAAAGTAAGTTTGATTAACGACGGACCAGTTACTATTAGTATAGATAGTAAAAATAAGGAATAGGTTTTCGGTTATTCGAACCGCAACGCATCAATAGGATTTAACCGCGATGCTTTAATAGCAGGATATAAACCGGAGAATAACCCAACAACCATACATATTGAAACGCCAAGCAACGCCCATAACCACGGCATAACAAAATCTCCTTTGAGGAGAAACACCGCGAAAAGATTACCAACAACGATTGCTAAGATAATACCCAATATACCGCCTAACTGACAGATAACAATAGCTTCCATCAAAAACTGATTGCGAATATTTTTATGTGTTGCGCCCACTGCCTTTCTGATTCCTATTTCGCGAGTACGTTCAGTAACCGATACCAGCATAATATTCATTAACCCTATTGCTGCCCCCAGAAGCGTAATGATGGCAATGAAAGTAGCACCCGCAGTAATTTTTGTTGTTAATCCAATCACCATATTTGCAAGTACATCACTCTTGGCAACTTCAAAATTATTCTCTTCGCCCAAATGCACTTTGCGTATTGTTCTAAAAACACCTTCCGCTTCGTTAACAGCCATATCCATTATCGGTTGCGATTTCACAAGCACACTAATAGTATAGGTCATATCTGGACGAGGAAAATATTGCCGAACGTTATTCAATGGTAAAATGCCAAGTTTATCGCCACCCATTCCAGCACTGTTTCCTTTCGATTTCAGGATGCCGATAATTTTATATTTCCCACTTCCTATTGTTATTATTTTTTCCAACGGCTCTTCTTTCTCTGTAAACAAAGCATTTATAACATCTTTGCCAAGCATCACCACGTGGTTTCCGTATTGTACTTCGCTTGCCGAAAAGTTGCGTCCTCTTTCCAATTCATAACCAGCAGTTGCCAAGTAGTTTTCATCACAACCTATTACCTGAATATTCGGATTTGTTTTTTTAGATTCATACCTCATCGTGCTTGCACCAGTAGCTCTTGTAGAAACAGAAGGGATTGCAGGGAAATCATATTTACGTGTAAAATCAATCGCCTCTTCGTAAGTAATACTTCTAAACCGCTTTGCTTTTCTGCCATTTTCACCAATACGAATACTCATTTCGCGATTGCGGATAGTAAATGTATTAGCTCCCATACTGGTAAAACTTGTGCTAATGGATGATTTCAGAGAGTCGATAGCTGTTAGTGTTCCCACCAGCGACATAATTCCGATAGCAATAATTAACGCTGTAATAACGGTACGCAACAGTTGAGCGCGAATGGCACCCAAGGATATTTTTATATTTTCTTTTACAAACGATGCCATTAGTTATTCTGTTAGCGGAGATACAAAAGTAGGATTAAATACCACCTTCTTAAAACTAAAATGAAGAATTAATACTGCCCCAACAAATAACAAACACCAAACAATAAAAGAAACCGCAGGGTTTACACCCAAAACAACGGACAGAAAGTTATTGGGATTCATATTTCCCGAAAAGAAAGTAGGGATAATCATTTCGGTAAACGGATGTTTTGTTTCCGAAGGGAGCGAATAAAGCAACGTGGCTTTATCAATAAACGTGGTGATTAATCCGAACAAAATAAACAGCCAAAACAAAGGTTTAGAAAAACATTGTATCGATAAAAAGATAATGCCTACGTAAACTAAAATAACGACAA
>CAILDT010000567.1 GCA_903833025.1 uncultured Bacteroidota bacterium
ATCCGGAAATAGCGCAGAACATCGCGAAGCAACCGCAATATTGGGGCGACCAACCGTTTACTACTTCGCCTTATTCTGGAGCAATAATTGTTTTTTTGTTTGTGTTCGGTTTATTTATTGTGCCGGGACGTATGAAATGGGCGTTGTTCACCATCACCATTTTCTCCATCTTATTATCGTGGGGTAAAAACTTTATGGGACTTACTGAGTTTTTCTTCAACCACTTTCCGGGTTACAATAAATTTCGTGCTGTATCAATGATACTGGTGTTGGCGGAAGTAGCGATACCGATATTAGCAGTGTTGGCTCTTGATAAAATTATTAAAACAAAGGATTTATTCAAGCAGAAAATAAAACTCGCTTTCATCAAAAAAGAAGTAACAATTCAAAAAGTATTTTTTATTGCATTTGGCTTAACAGGCGGCTTGGCATTGTTGTATTATATAATGCCAGGTGCATTAACGGACTTCTTTACCATAAGTGAAAATAAAAATTTAAAAGATATAAATGAAACCGATGCCTTAAAAAGCGTGCGCGAAATATTATTTAGAAGCGAAGCTATCCGTAGTTTCCTTTTTATAACCGTTGCTGCTGGCGCAATATGGCTGTATGCAAAAGCAATTATCAATAAAAATATTTTAATTCCATTACTTGGTATTCTTATTTTATTCGACCTTGCAGTGGTTGATAAAACATATTTGAATGATAAAAACTTTTCAGCAAAAAAAGAAGCTCTTAATCCGTACCCTGCCACAACGGCTGATTTAGCTATACTACAAGATACTGACCCCGATTACCGAGTGCTTAATATAGGTGTAAATACGTTTAACGAAGCAAGCACTTCGTTTTACCATAAATCAATAGGAGGCTACCACGCGGCTAAGTTGCGCAGGTATCAGGAGTTGATAGATGCGCATATTCAAAACAGTATTCAGAATATTATTACTACTTTAAAAACAAACCCAACCGATTCGGCAATCCTCACCACGCTGTCGCAGCAAGGTGTTTTAAATATGCTGAATATGCGTTACTTAATTTATAATACTGACCAACCACCTATTACTAACCGCTATGCTTACGGCAATGCGTGGTTTGTAAGCGAAGTGAAGATGGCGAAAAATGCAGATGAAGAATTAAAAATGGTGGGAGAAATAAACCCAAGAACCACCGCCGTGGTGGATGAGCGATACAGCAGCCAAGTGGATGGCAAACCCAGTACTGACCCTACTGCCACCATTAAACTTACAGATTATAAAGCGAACGATTTGACCTACGAAACAAATACGACAACGGAGCTGTTAGCTGTTTTCTCTGAAATATATTATAAAGATGGTTGGAATGCTTACGTTGATGGCAAGCCCACACCGCACTTTTGCGCCGACTGGGTGCTACGTGCAATGTGGGTTCCGAAGGGCAAACACACCATAGAATTTAAATTTGAACCAACAAGATATTTCACAGCCGAAAAAATTTCGTTCGCATCGTGTTTATTATTATTCGCCTTTATTGGTGGCTCGGTGTTTTTTGCGGTTAAGAAGAAGTAGGTTTTTGGGTAATTATAAATAAAAAAATCCCTCTGGAGAAATCCGAAGGGATTTTTTTATTGAAATAAAACTTTTTTAGAATAGTATCATTGTTTTAATACGGCTATTAAATGTTGTTTTTCTTCTTTTGCATTTACCACATTAATCTCCAAATAAAAAACACCACTTTTACTACTAAATTTCTTTAACAAGTCCCTGTCATTCACATCCAGATAATTATTATTTGTGGTCCAAATGTCAACATCACTCCCATAGAAACCTACTCCCAACAAATCAACTGTATATTTTTCTTCAAAATAAATAGAATCAATGTTCATTATTTCATCAGGGGATAAATGCAAAACAACTTTATCATCTGTAATTGTTTGCAAGTCCCGCATTTGTGTTGATTTGTTAAACATCCAATCCTTGTGTATGTTGTATGTTATATCTCTGTAAACAGTATGTTTTTGGCTGGTCGCTGAATCTTTGAGAATCAAGTAAATTTTCTTGACGAAATGCGAAGAATTATTTGTCTGCCCATTTAATAGCGAAGCAAACCAACTAAATAGAAG
Organism: uncultured Bacteroidota bacterium; assembly: GCA_903833025.1. GTDB lineage: Bacteria > Bacteroidota > Bacteroidia > 2-12-FULL-35-15 > 2-12-FULL-35-15 > 2-12-FULL-35-15. The sequence goes on from CAILDT010000567.1 coordinate 2,099, forward strand.
TATTATAATTATTTTTCTTCCGATTTTCATTTTTTATTGCAGAACAAATATAAAACATTTATCTGCTCGTTAGGTTAAAATCAATCCCAGCGGGAGTGTATATTTATAGTTAATTAATGCTTTAGTTGATGTGATACATTTGTGAAAGGCGTTAATAATACCATTACTTTTTACCACCATTTAGTGCTTTTTGGGCATTATCTATTGTTTTCGCGTTGTAATCCTTTATAATGGGGTTGTAATCCTTTACGATGGGATTGTAATCCTTTGCAATGGGATTGTAATCCTTTGCAATGGGATTGTAATCCTTTACAATGGGATTGTAATCCTTTACGACGGGATTGTAATCCTTTGCAATGGCATTGCAATCCTTTACAATGGTATTGTAATCAATTGCGATGTGGTTGTAAAGGATTGCGGAGCCAAAACGACTACTTTTGGTGCAAATGATTGAAATTCAAAGATTATTTTTCTGATATCAGAGATGTTTGGAGTAAAAAACGTATAAGTTTTGTTTTTTGATAGCTATCTAATCTAAAAACTCCATTTCGTACTAAACAAAATATTATCTCCGCAAAAGCACCATATCTCAAAAATTATTAATATTTTTACCACTCTTAAAAACATAATAATTAAACAAATGAAAAAAATAAAAACTACTATCCTTATTGCAATCAGTGTTTTCAGTCTTTCTTTTATCCAAAACACAGTAGCACAAACAACCATCGCCAATCCAAAACATCTTTCCGATGAAGAAATTTTGAAAGGATTTGACGATAAAGCCTGTCTCGAACAAATGAAAAAGGAAGGAGTTCCCGAAACGGAAATGTTTGCCAATTTAAGAGGCAGACGAATGACTTACCTAATTCAGCAAAAAGGAATAAAAGCAACCATTTCATTCCCATCAAAAAATTTACCAACAGGTCCTTGCGTTAACGCAGGGTTTGAAGATACCACATTTGCTAACTGGACAGCTGGAACTGGTACTTGTACCAATTATCCAACACCTACTACTTGGACTCCCGGATTTTCTACCACCACTATAAATGCCGCCGAAAGCGACCCATTGGCACGTCAAACAATTATGACAAATTCAGCAGGATTTGATGTTAATGCAATAAATACAGGAACAGGTTTACCCGAAATACCATATACAGCTCCAGGTGGCGGCGGGGTTTCCGTTCGTTTAGGAAACTCTTATGTTACTGGATTGTCCACAACCTGCGAAACTGAAAAATTAGATTATCCAATAACAGTAACCCCCGGCAACACTTCATTTACCTATAAATATGCAGTTGTGTTAGAAAACCCATCTGGACATTCTAACTTGCAGCAACCACGTTTCACTATAGCTGTTTACGACCAAAGCGGAGTTCAAATTACTGGTCCTTGCGGTACGTATGATGTTGATGGAACATTCGCATCTACCGATACTACTTTTCACCCTTTTAATATCGCGGGTGTTTTAGATGGATATTATAAAAGATGGACAACCGTAAATATTGACTTAACACCTTATATAGGTACAACAGTAACCATCGAGTTTATTACTCAAGATTGTACATTGGGTGGACATTTTGGTTATGCTTATATCGATTGTTCTTGCTCTCAATTACAAGCACAAGTTGCGTATTGCCCTAACGATTCTATACTTATGTTAGTAGCCCCAGCTGGTTATGTTTCGTACCAATGGTATGATGGAAGTGGCACAGTGGTTCCTGTTGGACAAGGAGGCACAAACGACACCATCTGGATTCCACACCCAACATTAGGGCAAGTTTGGAATGTAAGTATGCTTTCGGCTTCTGGTTGTGGTACTTCGCTTACGGTTACTTTACAAACATCAACAATGCAAATTGCTCACGGCACTTTAAATGGTACCTGCTCGGGCGTTAATAATGGTTTAGGATACGTAACCACTACAGGGGCAAACCCACCACTTACGTATGTTTGGCATTTGATAGGCGGTGGTGTCGTCGGTGGTAATAACGATAGTATTATTAACGTACCTCCTGGGCAGTATTGGGTTTCGGTTTCCTCTGCTGGTGGTTGTAGCAGTACAGATACGTTAACAATTGCCAATCCTGCACAACCGGCAGATACAACGTTTCACTCAAGCAAATTTATTTGTCCTAATGATTCTGTAGTAACTTTATATGCACCCGCTGGGCATACTACTTATACTTGGTTAGACGAAAATAATATACCATTTCCAATAGCTTGGGGCGGACAAACAGCCGCAGTTCACATTCCACATCCATTAGTACCACACACATATTATTGCGCACTCGATTGTCCGCATTGGTTTGCTGATACGCTAAAACTTGCTTCAATGATTGCCACTCCAGGTCCAATAGTCAATAATCCTTGTTATAACGATAATCTCGGTTCGGCATCAGTAAACGTAACTACCAACGATAGCACACCTGGTCCGTTTACATATACTTGGACAAATACAAGCACTGGAGCAATAGTTAGCACCACACAAAATTTAATTAATGCACACGCAGGAACTTACAATGTTGTTGTAAGCACTAATAATGGTAATGGCTGTACTGCTACTATACCTATTACTATTACAGAACCAGCAGAACCACCAGCAATGCAAATAACTTTTTCACTTTGTCCTGACGACCCACAGATTACCTTGCACGATACTGTAGCTGTAGTGGCGGGAACAACTTTTGCTTGGTACGCAAACGATACCGGTACCGGAACTGTAATTTCAACAACCGATTCGGTAGTAATTGTTTCACCTGTTATTGGTAATCATTATACTTGTGTGGTAACTCCCCCAAGTGGTTGTCCAACTATATTAACTACAACATTAAAAATTACACCGCCACCAAATTTCCCAAATTATTTGGTGAACTCAAACGTATTTACTCCCGATGGTGATAACGTAAACGATAAATACGATGTTAGTATCGACCCGAAAACAAAACAAACATTTACGTATGTAAAAACTTTTCACATCGAAATATTTAACCGTTGGGGTTTAAAAGTTTTTGAATCCAACGATGTAACTAATCAATGGGATGGAAAAATAAATGGTAGCAATGCTGATGAAGGTGTTTATTATTGGATGTGTAGTTTCACATCATCTTGCTCTGCTAATAATACACCAATTGAAAATACAGGATTTGTACATTTGTTCAGAAAAAAATAACAGAACTTAATTAAAACTTAAACGGCCCCGCTTTTAAATATAAAAGCGGGGCTGTTTTGTTTCGCACAAAATAATTTTAAAACAGCATTAAAATATTTTTTAGAACTTTGCAGTCTCAAAATGAAACTACAATCAGATAAATCATTATCGGAAGTTCACTCCAGCATTGATACCACTGCCAAATCAGGGTTTTGGAAAAAGCTATTTGCATTTATTGGTCCTGCCTATTTAGTTAGCGTCGGTTATATGGATCCCGGCAATTGGGCAACCGACATTGCAGGAGGCAGCCAGTTTGGGTATAAATTACTCTGGGTTTTAGTAATGAGTAATTTAATGGCATTGTTGCTTCAAAGTTTATCAGCACGTTTGGGTTTAGTTAGAGGATTGGATTTGGCGCAAGCATCAAAAGTAATGTATCCGCGAGTAGTTAATTTTTTTAATTGGATGCTTGCCGAAATAGCTATAGCCGCCTGCGATTTAGCCGAAGTAATAGGAATGGCAATAGGTTTACAATTGTTATTTCACATTCCAATGTTGATTGGCGTTTCTTTAACCGTGCTAGATACGTTGTTAATATTAGTATTGCAAAAACACGGTATCAGAAAAATGGAAGCATTTATATTAGCATTAATTGCCACAATAGGTTTTGCTTTTATTGCCGAATTAGTTTTCGCGAAGCCCAATGGTGCAGAATTATTAAAAGGATTTATCCCGTCGATACCCAATAGTGACGCCTTGTATATTGCAATAGGAATAATTGGAGCAACGGTGATGCCGCATAATTTATATTTACATTCATCATTAGTTCAAACACGAAAAATAGATAGAAGCCATAAAGGAATTAAAGAAGCAATTAAATATAATTTGATTGATACTAACATTGCTTTAAATATTGCATTGTTTGTAAACGCAGCAATATTAATACTTGCAGCGGCAACGTTTTTTTCTTCGGGGCATAATGAAGTTTCAGAAATACAAGATGCACACAGATTATTAAATGATATTTTAGGAAATAAATTTGCACCCATTTTATTTGCCGTGGCATTAATTGCAGCCGGACAAAGTTCTACACTTACCGGAACATTATCAGGGCAAATAGTAATGGAAGGTTATTTGAATTTAAGAATTCAGCCGTGGTTACGAAGATTAATTACCCGTTTAATTGCAATTACTCCGGCATTTCTTGTTATTTATATTTTGGGAGAAGGAGCAACAGGGCAGTTACTTATTTTAAGTCAAGTGATATTAAGTTTGCAATTGGGGTTTGCTGTTATTCCTTTAATTCATTTAACAAGTGATAAAAAACAAATGGGTGAGTTTGTAAATAAACAATGGATAAAAATTGCAGCTTGGTTAGTTGCAGGTTTAATAGTTTACCTAAACGGGAAATTAGTTGTTGAAACAGTAAGCGGTTGGATAAAAGAATCTCCTAACCCTGCAGTATTATATTTAACAGTTGTTCCTGCAGTAATAGCAATTGCTTTACTATTAATGTATATTACGTTTAGTCCCATTATTAAAAAAGCGAAAGCAAAAGAAAACCGAGTGCCCGATGGCTTACCGGATGATTTGAATATTATTGCAACCAAAAAATACAAACGTATTGCTATAACAGTTGATTTTAGTACAAGCGACAGTAAAGCAATAAGTAATGCTGTATCGCAAGGAGGCAATACGGCTTCTTATATTTTAATTCATATAGTAGAAACGGCAGGCGCAAGGATGATGAATAGTGAGATTGATGATTTAGAAACTGCTTCAGATAAAATTAATTTGGAAAAATATAAAACTGATTTAATGTCCAAAGGATTTACAATTGAAACACAACTTGGATTCGGTAATCCTAAAAAGAGTATTCCTGAAATAGTAAACAATTGCAATTGCGATTTGCTGGTGATGGGCGCACACGGACATAGAGCATTAAAAGATATTATTTTCGGAACCACCTTAGATACAGTACGCCACAATGTGAAAGTGCCAGTGCTGATTGTGAAATAAAGAAGCACCTCCTTTATTTATTACCTTTGCTCACCTAATGACAACAGAAAACACCATTAATATAAAAAATAGAAAAGCATCGTTTGAATTTGCTTTTATTGATAATTACACTGCAGGCCTCCAACTAACAGGCACAGAAATAAAATCGATACGAGAAGGGAAAGCTAATATCAATGATGCTTTCTGCGTATTTACAAAAAACGAATTATTTGTTCGTAATATGCACATAGCACATTATTTTAATGGAACGTATAATAATGTGGAAGAAAAGCGCGATAGAAAACTGCTGCTCAACAAACAAGAATTAAACAGACTACAAGGGAAATTAAAAGACCAGGGGTTAACAATAATTCCACTACGATTATTTATTAACGAAAAAGGATATTGTAAATTAGATATTGCTTTAGCGAAAGGAAAAAAACTTTACGATAAACGTCAGGACATTAAAAAGAAAGACAACGATAGAGAGATGCAGCGTAAGATGAAGTAATTAGTACTTCTTAATTAGCTC
>CAILDT010000568.1 GCA_903833025.1 uncultured Bacteroidota bacterium
AATTCCAACAACGCTTGGAGATACGGCTGAAACGTCAGATGTTATTCCTCAGAAAATTAATGAGGTAATAAATACCATTGATGAATATATTGTTGAGAATGAAAAAACAGCAAGACGTTATTTGAAAAAAATGGGAATAAAAAAATCGTTGCAGGAAATTATTCTGCATCCTCTTAATCAACATACTAAGGATATTGAAATTGCGAGTTATTTGAATTCAATTGTGGACGGAAAGAACATTGGAATTATTTCGGAGGCGGGTTGCCCAGGTGTAGCTGACCCAGGCAGTGAGGTTGTAAAATTAGCACATCGGAAAAATATAAAAGTCATTCCGTTGGTTGGTCCGTCGTCCATTTTACTTTCGTTGATGGGTAGTGGGTTTAACGGACAGAATTTAACGTTTAATGGTTATTTACCAAAAGAGAGAGGAGAACGAATTTCAAAAATAAAAGAATTAGAACGCATAGTTCAACAAAAAAATCAAACCCAACTGTTTATCGAAACTCCCTATCGAAATGCACATTTACTAGAGGATATTGTTGCTACCTGTGAAAACAAAACAATGCTTTGTATTGCTTGTGATTTAACACTTCCTACCGAATTTATTTTCACTAAAAGTATTTTTGAGTGGAAAAAAAACTTGCCAGATATTAATAAACGTCCTTCTGTTTTTCTACTTGGCAAATAAATTTTACGAAACTAAATAACATCCTAAATTCCTCTTTCTTTATCAAGATAAGAATGTACCACGTCAATCGCGTTGTCAATCACATCGCTTAAAGCGGTAATAAAAGTGCCGGGTTTGGCAATGGAAAATGCGTGCTTCAATGCCTCTACCTCTTTTGGAATATATTCGTAGGATTGTTTTGGATTTACTTCGTTTATTCCTTCTACCAATAATTTTACAATTTCTTCTGCTTGTCGTCCCCTTAAAAATTTATCTTGACGGATGATTATATGGTCGAACATTTGAGCAGAAATTCGTCCTAAATCTCTGATATCATCATCCCTCCTATCGCCTGTTCCAGTAATTATTCCAACTTTATATGGAGAATCAACAGTTGCTAAAAATTCTTTTATCCCTCTGAAACCATCCGCATTATGCGCAAAGTCAATCATCACTTTATATTCTTTGAAATCAAAAATATTCATTCTTCCTGGCGTTTGCGCAGCCGAAGGAATAAATGTTTCGAGGTTGGTTCTTATGTCTTCAATTGTAAATCCATATACATAAGTAGCAAGGGTAGCAGCAAGTACGTTGTATATCATAAAGGTAACTCGCCCCCCAAAAGTTAATGGAATGTTAGAAACTTTTTCTACTCTGAATTTCCAATCGCCCTTTTTAATAGTGATGTATCCATTTTCGAACACACAAGCAATGCCTCTGTTTTTGCAATGTTCCACAATCACTGGATTGTTTTCATCCATACTGAAATATGCAACATTGCAACTCGCGGCTTTTCCTAAAGCAACACAATGTAGGTTATCTGCATTCAGAACAGCGTAGCCATCGCGCTTAATAGCTTCCACCACTACACCTTTTACTTTTGCCATTTCTTCAAGAGTGTTAATATCCGATAATCCCATATGGTCGGCTTGAATATTTGTAACCACTCCCACATCACATCTTCCAAAACCTAAACCAGAACGAAGTATGCCACCACGTGCGGTTTCAAGCACAGCAAATTCAACAGTAGGGTCTTTTAAAATAAATTCGGCACTTACAGGTCCAGTTGTGTCACCCTTTGTAAGCATTGAATTTCCTACATAAATACCATCTGAAGTGGTGAATCCAACTTTGTATCCATTGTTTTTTACAATATGAGAAATTAAACGTGTTGTAGTAGTTTTACCATTAGTACCTGTAATGGCGATGATTGGTATGCGACAAGATTTTCCATTTGGATAAAGCATATCAATTACAGGAGCTGCCACATTGCGCGGCAAACCTTGTGCTGGTGCGAGGTGCATTCTGAAACCAGGAGCAGCGTTCACTTCGAGCACCACACCACCAGTAATTTCCAATGGTTCGGATAAATTAGAAGCCATAATATCAATACCACAAATATCTAAACCGATAACACGAGATATTCTTTCGCAAATAAAAATATTATGAGGATGTACTATATCAGTTATATCCGTTGACGTTCCGCCAGTACTTAAGTTCGCGGTTCCTTTCAAATAACATTTTTCATCCTTCTTTAATATAGTATCAAGTGTATAATTTACTTTGGCAAGTTGTTCGGTAGTTTCTCTGTCGATACTTATTTCTGTCAATACATTTTCGTGACCATATCCTCTGCGCGGGTCTTTATTTTCTTTTTCTATTAAATGTTCGATAGTTGATTTGCCATCGCCAACGACGTGTGCTGGCTCACGTAAAGCAGCAGCAATAAATTTATGATTGATAACAAGTACTCTGAAATCATAGCCGACAATAAACTTTTCTATAATTATTTTACGTGAATATTTCTTTGCGTGGTCGTAAGCAGCAGTTGCTTCTTCCATTGTTTTTACATTGATTGATGCACCTTTCCCGTGATTGCCATCAAGCGGTTTAAATACTAATGGAAAACCAACTTTATTTACAGCACCTTCTAAATCTTCGAAGCTTGAAATACAAACACCTTTAGCAACGGGTATTGCAGCGTCCATCAACATACGTTTGGTTTCATCTTTATTAGATGCCAAATCAACGGCTATGGAACTTGTATTATTTGTCATTGTTGCACGAAAACGAACTTGATTTTTTCCATATCCTAATTGCACTAACGACTGCCCATCCAAACGAATGAAAGGAATATCTCTTGCAACTGCTTCGTCAATTATAGAACCAGTGGATGGTCCGAAACGCACGTCCTCACGAAGTTCGCGCATTGCGCGAATATCATTCTCCAAATCGTACTCCTCCCCTATTATCAATGCTTCCGCAATACGCACTGCTGATTTAGCCGCAAAAGTTCCTACTGCTTCTTCCATATAAGAAAACACCACATTGTAAATCCCTTCCTTACCTGTGCCTCTGGTACGTCCGAAACCACAGTCCATTCCGGCTAACGATTGTATTTCTAAAGCAATATGTTCTATCACGTGCCCCATATATGTTCCTTCTTTTACTCTTAAAAAAAAGCCGCCTTCAATGTTTGGCGAGCAGCGATGCGACATCATTGTAGGAAACATTAATTGTAATCGTTGAAGAAAACCTGGTATTTCATTGGTTGGTTTATGCTCCATCTCTTCAATATCCAGCTTCATTACAATAAGTTTCTTCCTGCGAATTGACCAGTAGTTTGGTCCTCTCATCACTTTTATTTCAATTATTTTCATCTTGTATTTGTTTTAAAATATTGCTCAAAGGAAGTCAAATAATATCAAACGGCGAAACTATTTG
>CAILDT010000569.1 GCA_903833025.1 uncultured Bacteroidota bacterium
AGATACTACTAAATTTAAAGGTGCGCATAAAGGAACTTGCTTTGCCGGACTGCGTTTTCAGGAGAAATACAGAGAGTATATGTATGTGCAATTGTTGGAACCGCTGGAGAAAGGACGGACGTATCATTTCAGAATGTATGTTAGATTGTTGAACGAAAGCACAATGCTGGTAAAGCAACTGGGAGTTTATTTTTCGGAAGACCCTTATACGTTCGGGATGAAGTTTGATGAAGCGGGGTTGATAGATTCTATTTATCAAAAGGGAATTTCGGGGAAATTGAGTTGGCTGCCTATTCAAGGAAATTACGTGGCGAAGGGCGGAGAGAAGTATATCATTATTGGAAACTTTTCGGCAAGTATGAAAAATGATTTTGTGAAACGAAATAAGTTTGATGTGTTTACACTTAAAGAAGCGTATTATTTTGTGGATGATGTGTCGTTGCGGAAGAAACTTACTATTGCTGATTCTACTCCTGCGCCTACTGTGGCTCCTAAAACGGTGGTAAAGAAACCTAAAGTAGAAAAGTTATATCCTGCTGATTTTACTACGGGACAAGTAGTGATGGTAAAAAACATTTACTTTGAGCCAGGCACTGCTAAGCTTAAACTAACGTCGGACAAAGGGATTGCTCAATTGGAAAGTGCGCTTAACAATCATCCGTTTATGGAAGTGCAGTTTAATGGATATACTGATAACACTGGCAATGAAGCTACGAACAGAAATATTTCGAAGGAAAGAGCAAAGGCACTTTATGATTATTTAAAAAAGGATGGTATCACCAACCCGATGACGTATAAAGGGTTTGGAGAGATAAAACCCATCTTCCCGAATGATACTGAAGAAAACAGGGCGAAGAACAGAAGGATAGAGATGGTGATAATAAAGAATTGATTTGATAACGAATAACTATCTTTGAACAAATTAACCAACTACTATGGCACACTTAAAAAAAGGAGACAAAAGATTAATTAATGCCTGGACGTTTTATGATTGGGCTAATTCATCCTATCCATTAGTAATCACTTCTGCTATCTTTCCTATCTTTTATGAAAACGTAACACAAACAAAAGATGCGAGCGGAAAGGTAATAAGTGATGTGGTAACACTTTTCGGAGTGCCAATTATCAATACAGTGTTATACACTATTGTGGTTGCCATTTCTTTTGGTATTGTTGCATTGTCGTCGCCTATCCTTTCTGTAATTGCAGATTACAGCGGAAGTAAAAAACGATTTATGCAATTCTTTTGCTGGCTTGGTTCTTTATCCTGTGCTTCGTTATTTTTCTTCAATAAAGATAATTTAGGTTTGGGGATGGTATCTATATTATGTGCCAGTGTTGGTTTCTGGGGAAGTCTTGTTTTTTACAATGCGTATCTTCCCGAAATTGCTGAACCCAAAGACCACGACAAAGTAAGTGCAAAAGGGTTTGGAATGGGCTATTTCGGGAGTTCATTGTTGTTGATTATTAATCTTATATTAATAAAAGGGTTTGATATGAATGCGAAATGGTCGTTTGTATCCGTTGCTGTATGGTGGATTGGGTTTGCTCAAATAACTTTTGCAAGATTGCCAAACGGCACTAAGGCAAACCTTTCCGAAGGCAATATTGTTTTTAAAGGCTTCAGAGAGTTAAAGAAAGTGTGGCTGGAGTTAAAACACATTAAGCCATTAAAAAGATATTTGATAGCCTTCTTTATATATAGTATGGGTGTGCAAACCGTTATGCTGATGGCTGTGCAGTTTGCTAAAAAAGAAATTGTTGGGTTAGAAGACAGTAATTTAATTGTAAGTGTGTTGCTCATTCAATTTGTGGGCATACTTGGTTCGTTCCTTTTTTCGCGTCTTTCGAAGAAGATAGGAAATATAAAAGGATTAGGAGTTTCGTTATTTATATGGATAGGAATATGTGTAGGCACTTATAAATTTGTTTATACCCCCAATGCTTTTTATGTAGTTGCCTGCTCTGTGGGGCTGGTAATGGGTGGTGTTCAATCGTTATCACGTTCCACATATTCAAAACTATTACCTGAAACAGAAGACAACGCATCTTACTTTAGTTTTTTTGATGTATGCGAAAAGATAGGTATCGTTATCGGGATGCTTTCGTTTGGAGCTATTGAACAGGCAACAGGAGGTATGCGGAATTCGTTATTAGCATTAATTATTTTTTTCGTTCTTGGTTTTTTAGTGTTACTAACTATTCCGAAAACAAAAAATGTTCAGTAGTATTTTATGAGTAATTTTGCAAAGATTAGTAATTCGTAAATAATGATTGTAGATATTTTTATTCCTTGTTTTATCGACCAGATATATCCTGATACAGGATTTAATATGGTGAAGATATTGGAAAAAGTGGGTTGTGGTGTTAATTATAATCACGAGCAGACGTGTTGCGGACAGCCCGCTTTTAATGCCGGATACAGAGAAGAGTGTAGGGTGGTGGGTGAAAAGTTTATTCGTGAGTTTCAGAATGATAGGTATATTGTTTGTCCTTCTGCTTCGTGCGTGGGGATGATTAAAAACTATTATCCGGAGATGTTTCATAACTCTGTTTTGCATAATCAGATGAAGCAGATTCAGAAGAATATTTTTGAGTTTACTGATTTTATGGTGAATGTGTTGAAGATAACTGACCTTGGCGCAACGCTTGATGGGGTGGCTACTTACCACGATTCGTGTGCTGCTTTAAGGGAGTATGGTATTAAACGCGAACCGAGAGTATTGCTTGAAAAGGTACGTGGGCTGGAGCTTCGGGAGATGAAGGATACGGATGTGTGTTGTGGTTTTGGTGGTACGTTTGCTGTGAAAGCGGAACCTATTGCTACAAGTATGGCGGCGCAGAAGATGGAAAATGTGTTGGCTACTAAGGCGCAATATCTTATTTCGGCTGATGTGAGTTGCTTGATGCATCTCAATAGTTATGCGCAAGTGCAAAAGATGGATGTGAAGATGATGCATATTTGTGATGTGCTTGCGAGTGGGTGGGAGTAACATATTGACTATTGTTGATTGATTAATGATTATTTATTAATTTTGTAATCTATATAAATAAGATGAAAAAGAATATTGCTCTACTATTTTCTGTTTTGTTTTTCTTTTTTGCTGCTACTGTGGTTGCGCAATCTGATAGAAGTGGGGGGATGAGTGCATCTCCTAAATCAGCATTTGGGAAGGGTACTTCGGCTAAGGCGGATGATAAGCATTCGTCGCGCAAATCGAGTATTATACATCATTCTCCGGATGAGGAAAAGAAGGGACACAAGCAGGGTGTGAGCTATAGGAGTACTACTGCTTCGGGCAAAAAGGCGGACGAGAAGAAGAAGAAAAAGAAGTAAGTTTTATTGCGCCGACCAAGTAATTGGTTTGCTATTCGTTAAGTCATCACTGGGACATATTCCAAACGAAACTATTTTATAAGGTATATTACTTTTCAACATACCTTTTCTGATACCAATTTAGGCAAACGACCAAAGCATTGGGGTCGGTTTCGGTATTACTTTCCTCTGTGTACATCAGCAATTGTTATAACAAGGTCGGGAACCGAAACTGAATTGGTGTTTAAATTTACATTAGTTCTTCCTACTTGTCTTGAAAATCCTTTTTCGCCCAAGTGACTTAAATCCGCTTTTTTCATTTTTATGAACGAGCGGATTTTTTGTTTTTATCCGCCAATGCGGAAAACTTTTGCCTATCTTCTCTATATAAGAGTAAAATAAATTTCAAAAAAGGGGTGATGTGCTTACTGGTATCTCGCCAATTTTTAAAATTTTTGCCTGTTTACTTACCGGTACACGACCATAATTTTGGAATTATGGTCGTGTACCGGTCTTTTTTTGACCCTTTTTCGCTAAAAAACAAAACCCGTGTTTCAGAAATAAGCACCCAAAATCCGAAAATAACACCTAATTTCTTAAAAATAGTGCCTAAAAACCAATAAATCAACCTAAAAATCAAAAACACGATGAGTTAAATTACAAAAGACCCAAAAAGTGACCGCCAAGTTTGTGCAGCTGACAGAAGGAT
>CAILDT010000570.1 GCA_903833025.1 uncultured Bacteroidota bacterium
ATACATTAAATACTGATTTGAGGTCGGCAGGAGCAATTGCATCGCGCCCGGTGTATAATACACGTGTTGGAGTTTTTACAGCAGATTTGGGTTTGGTGGCTCCTATTGTGGCGAGGGCAAATGCAAATTTGGCAGGGATTACGGCAGCAAAAGATGGAGCAAAAATGAATGCTGCCAATGCTTATGGTGTAATAACTGATAATTGTTACTCGTTTGCATTGCAGTATAATTTAATTGATTTGCAGGCGCAAATGTTGAGTTCTACAAAAAGTAAAATTTTTAACGCGAAAGATGGTAATTTTGCAGGTGTGTGTACTAATTTGAACACTTTACTTGCGGGTGTAATAGTTGCGAATCCGGTAAATGCGATTGCTTATTTTACTACTGCACAGTTGACAGCTGCTGCGTTGTTGCCACCTATATATAGTGGAAAACTTGGATTGTTTCAAGCGGCGGAGGCGGATGTTAGAAGTGCGAAAAAGGAGTTTAGCGTAACGTGGTCGCCAAAGATGAAAGCACATATAAAGTATATGACTAAGATGTTGACTGGTGCTATAACGGCAGGGTTTCCGGCTTATGCAAAATCGTTTTTGGGGTTGATTAAATTGGTGAATGCGGGCAAGCGCGACCAAGGATTCCAACCAACGGTTGTTGATGTAAATACAGGATTACCATTTGCAAACATCGCAACAATAGAACCTACCAATTATCCACCAATCAGAATCCCTAAATTAGGTAAATCCGATGGCAGTGGCGATTTCAAAACCCTTAAATTAAAAATAGGTTTATGGAGAATAAAAGTTTCTGTACCTGGTTACATTGACCAATTTATAATGGTAAAAGTAACAAGCAAAGAAGTTATAAAACTTACTGTGAAGATGAAACCCTTTTAGGAATTATGAGTTAGGAATTATGAGTTATGAATGAAATCCTGCTTTTAAAAGGGCAGGATTTTTTTGTTGGAAACAAATTAATAAACTAATGAACCAATTTCCCCACTTCAATTGCTGCTTTCACAAAGTTAACAAACAGCGGATGAGGGTTAGCAACAGTACTTTTATATTCGGGATGAAATTGAACCCCCACAAACCAAGGGTGGTCTTTAATCTCCACAATCTCTACCAAGCCGCCTTCAGGGTTTATTCCCGAAGCAATCATTCCTGCTTTTTCGAAATCGGCTAAATATTCATTATTAAATTCGTAACGGTGGCGGTGGCGTTCCGCTACTTCCTTGTGTTTATATATCTCCCAAGCTTTAGTACCTTCAGTAATATTGCAGGGATACGAACCTAATCGCATTGTACCGCCTTTCTTCGTTACTTTCTTTTGTGCAGCTAATAAGTGTATCACCGGATTTGTAGTGCCAGGGTTCATTTCTGTTGAATTAGCATCTTTAAAACCAAGTACATTACGTGCAAATTCTATTACCGCACATTGCATTCCCAAACACACTCCGAAAAACGGAACACCATTTTCTCGAGCATATTTTATGGCAACTATTTTCCCTTCTATTCCTCTTTGTCCGAAACCTGGCGCAACCAATATTCCTCTTAATCCCTTAAATTTATCTCCCACATTTTCGTCCGTAATGCTTTCCGAATGTATCCATTCAATGTTTACTTTACAGTCGTTTGCCGCACCAGCGTGTATAAACGATTCTGAAATTGATTTGTACGAATCTTTTAATTCCACATACTTACCAACCAATCCAATGCGTACTTCCTGTTTAGGGTTTTTAAATTTATGAAGAAACTCTTTCCATTTTATTAAATCAGTATTCTCTGTAACAGGCATATTCAGGTGATTAAGCACCACCACATCCAGTTGTTCATCTTCCATCAACAATGGAACTTCGTATATTGTACTAGCATCTCTCGCCTCAATTACTGCATTAGGAGCCACATTGCAGAATAGTGCAATTTTGTTTTTTATTTCTCTGTTGATGTGATGTTCTGTTCTGCATACAAGTACATCTGGCTGAACCCCATATTCTAAAAGCAATTTAACCGAGTGTTGTGTAGGTTTTGTTTTCAATTCTCCTGTTGTAGATAGGTAAGGAATCAATGTAAGATGTATCACCATTGTATCTTTTCCAAGTTCCCACTTCAACTGTCGCACTGCTTCAATGTACGGCAGCGACTCAATATCACCAACAGTTCCACCTATTTCAGTTATCACAAACTGATATTTACCTGTTTTACCAAGTTGTTTTATTCTGTTTTTTATTTCATCTGTAATATGGGGAATTACTTGCACCGTTTTTCCTAGATAATCACCGTGTCGCTCCTTTTCAATCACCGTTTGATATATTCTACCAGTAGTTACGTTATTTGCTTGTGAGGTAGGGATATTTAAAAAACGCTCGTAATGCCCTAAATCTAAATCGGTTTCAGCACCATCATCAGTAACAAAACATTCGCCGTGTTCATACGGGTTCAGCGTTCCTGGGTCCACATTAATATACGGGTCTAACTTTTGAATGGTAACAGTATAACCTCTTGCTTGTAGCAATTTTGCAAGCGATGCAGCAAGTATTCCTTTTCCAAGTGATGAAGTTACTCCTCCGGTAACAAAAATGTATTTAGTAGTAGTTGTCATATTAAATTATGTATCATAAAACTATAAATATGTAGGATAAATTACAAACATCACATTCATAATTCATAGTTCATAATTCATAATTTGTATTAATCCTTAACCAGAGGAAGCGTTAACGGTTGGGCAAAAGTAAGAATTATTCCTTTTGATTGAGAGAATAGTTTAAAAAAATCATAAGAAACGGCTAAACTAAAGCGCAATAACCTTATGCAATTTCAAGCGCATTTTTCTTAAACATTTGCACCGCTATTAAGTTAAGTACTGTTCCAATTAACATTAATACCAATATTCGGGTAAGAAAGATAGGATTGGTTATTGGTAACATACGCCAAAAGATGTCGTAAAACCCTTGTATTCCCCAATAATTTACTGTAAATACCGAAATCTTTTGCATCAGCAACGGCATCGCGAACGATGGTATCATACTGCCACCAAGGCAACTCATCACTAGTACAACAAGTGTAGACATACCTTCCACTTGCCTACGCGATTTCGCGAACGAGGCAAATACAACCCCGAAGCTAGAACACGCATAAGCTGTTGCTAAAATCATTATAAATAACGAAAGGAGGTGAGGCATAATATCTAAACCAAAAGCTACTTTAGCAAAAATAAACATTAAAAGAAGTTGAGAGGTGCAAACAAAATTAGCATAAATCATTTTACCGAATAATATTTTTGTAGGGTGAATAGGGGAGTATAAAAGTTTTTTTAAAGTACCTCCTTGTTTTTCGTCCAGCAAACTTGCACCAATTCCAACAACTGAAAATAAAAGCATCATTAACGCTGTTCCGGAAACAGCGTGAACTAACCGCGGCGAATTTTCTTGTTTCGCAATTAAAGGCGTTGATTTGATAAAGCTTTCCGATTCCTGTTTCGACTCGTCATTCGAAAAGTTTTTTGCAATTTGAGCGTGTATAGCAATTTTGGTTATTAAATCCATTGAAGGATTATGCGCATCAAATTGAGCAATTGTTTTATTTAACATTGATTTCCGTCCAATAATATTCATCAATTTTCCTATCAAAGCACCTTGTAAAATGCCTACTTCCGCTTCTTTAGCAGCATCATATTCAAATTCAATCGGTGGTTTTTTACCTTCATTTATCGAATCGCTAAATCCTTTATGAAAAACAAGTATTGCCGCTTCATCACCTTTTTTAACAAGGTTTTGGGCAGAGTCCAAAGACATTTCAGAAACAATAAATTCTTTAAGTGAATCCAATTGAGCAATCACATTTTTTGATTCAGCACTCTTATCTGCGTCGACTGTAATTATAGTTGTAGGTTGGTCTTTGGTTTCTGTTTGCCCAGCACCACCAAAAGCAAAAGCAAATAATGTGATAAGTGCTATTGGTAATGCAAATGCAAGCATCAACGCTCTTTTGTCAGCGAATAATAATTTTATATCTTTTAA
>CAILDT010000571.1 GCA_903833025.1 uncultured Bacteroidota bacterium
CAATACACCTTTCCCGAAGCTGTAGAAAACCCAATACTTATTTCCATTACCCCATGGGAAAAATTATTAAACGACGTTCAACTTGGCGGTGCCGACAGCCATTTAGCATTTCGTCGCGCAGGAGATGCACTGCTGAATACTCGCAAAATAATTGACAGATACCAAAACCTGCCCGAATTAAATCACGAAGTAAACTCCTATAAAACATCATTAAAAAAAGAACAAATAATATATTGTTTTGCCGAATGGCTGCTGAAAAACCATTGGGACGATGTACATACCTCCCTATTCAATCCTGCTGCGTACGATTTAATAGCACAGTTTGACAAAATAGAACTATACGCATTAGCCATCGGCTCACCATTTACATTGATAAATAAGGAAAACCAAACCGACGATGCCGCCACCCTATTTAAAGCCGAACTTGGCGTAGTGCTATTTAAATTGCTGGACGAAAAAGCAAGAAACCACAACACCGGAGCAGCCATTTTACTTGCCGACGACCTATTTACCCGCACCTTAATAGAACCTTATGAATGCCTTAAAGATTTAAAAATATCCATCTACTTTATTAAAAGTACTACCGAAGTTACTGAAGTAGCATAGGCACAAATATTTCACACCTTATAAATGAGGAGTAAAATAAACTTCTTTCTTCATTTTTTATCTCCTTTGATAGTTGCAACAAATTATGTTTTGTTCGCAAAACTATAGCTTACCACCTTGTAAGGCATAGTTCTATTAACAGATTAGTGGTTTACAAGGTTGTAAGGTATTGTTCTGTTAACTGGATGGTCGCTGACAAGGTTGTAAAGTATAATTCTGTTAACAGGTTGGTGGCTGACAAGGTTGTAAGTCATAGTTCTGTTAACAAGATGGTCGCTGACAAGGTTGTAAGGGGGTATCCTGTTAACGGGGAGGTACCCTACACTAATAATTATCAATACTTTAACCAAAAAAGGGGTAAAAGGCGATAAACTTGCAAATTGCGCCCGACCCGCGCGAAGTATCCTTTTTTTATCATTAGCCGCGCAGCGAAAAAAAAGAAAAGAAAAAAGATACCGCGTGTGGGCGGGGAGAATGTTTAATATGAAATGGGATGTTGCCGCCCAAATTTTTTTGTTTTAAATACATCAAAGAATTAAATTACTTTTGCAAAATTGTTTTAATAAATATTGAATTAATAGATGGAATCGAGTAAAGTAAGACAAACATTTTTAGAATTTTTTAAATCGAAAGGACACGAAATAGTACCTTCTGCACCAATGGTGGTGAAAAACGACCCTACGCTGATGTTCAACAATTCGGGGATGGCGCCGTTCAAAGATTTGTTTTTGGGTAACGCACCTATTAAATATCCGCGTGTGGCTGATACTCAAAAGTGTTTGCGGGTAAGCGGCAAACATAACGATTTGGAGGAAGTGGGTGTAGATACTTATCATCATACAATGTTCGAAATGCTTGGTAACTGGAGCTTTGGCGATTATTTTAAAAAAGATGCGATTACGTGGGCGTGGGAATTACTTACGGAAGTATATAAAATAGATAAATCAAGATTGTATGTAACCGTGTTTGAGGGCAGTGCTGATGATGGTTTGGGGTTTGACCAAGAAGCATTCGATTTGTGGAAACAGTTTATTGATGAGGATAGAATATTAAAAGGAAATAAGAAGGATAACTTCTGGGAGATGGGCGAAATGGGACCTTGCGGACCTTGCTCGGAAATACATTGCGACATACGTACGGATGAAGAAAGAAAATTGGTGGATGGCAAAACACTTGTAAATGCAAGCCATCCGCAGGTTATAGAAATATGGAATAATGTGTTTATGGAGTTTAACCGGAAGGCAGATGGCAGTTTGGAAAAACTGCCTGCACAGCACGTGGATACCGGTATGGGCTTCGAACGGTTATGCGTGGTGCTGCAAGGCAAACAATCGAATTACGATACTGATGTTTTTAAACCATTGCTTAATAAAATGGAAGAGCTGTCGGGGTTGCGTTATCGCCCGGCGGATGAAAATAAACATCAAAAACAATTAATCGTCAACATCGCAATGCGTGTAATAGCCGACCATATTAGGGCTATTTCATTCAGCATTGCTGATGGTCAGTTGCCTTCGAATACAGGCGCAGGATATGTTATCAGACGAATATTGAGAAGAGCAATAAGGTATGGTTATCAGTCGCTGAACTTGAAAGAACCATTTATGTATCGTCTGGTGCCTGTGCTTGCCAACCAAATGGGACAGGCATTTCCGGAATTAGTATCACAGAAATTGTTAATAGAAAAAGTAGTAAGAGAAGAAGAAATATCTTTTTTCAGAACGCTAGAGAATGGCTTGAAACGTATTGACCAGGTATGTATAAATGTATCGAACGAAAAGAAAACAATAGTGGATGGTGCTACAGTGTTTGAGTTATATGATACTTATGGTTTTCCTTTGGACTTAACTTCGTTGATTGCCCGTGGTTATGGATTAAGCATTGATGAAGAAGGGTTTGACAGGGAACTTGAAAAACAAAAAATTCGTTCGCGTGCTGCAACAGCTGTTGATACTGGCGATTGGATAATTGTGAAAGGCAGAAAAGCAGAAGAGGGAGGAAGAATATTCTTAGGGTATAAACAATTGGAGTGTGAAGCAAACATTATTCAATACCGAAAAGTGAAAGCAAAAGGTAAAGAGCAGTTTCAATTGGTATTAGATAAAACACCTTTCTATGCTGAAAGTGGCGGTCAAGTGGGAGATACTGGTGTGATAGAATCAGC
>CAILDT010000572.1 GCA_903833025.1 uncultured Bacteroidota bacterium
AACGGCCAGCTTCGATGGTATCCATCCAAATAGTCCAGTCTGCTTTGAAATTATTACGCATTTCAACTAGTGGAGCAACAAAGTCGCAGATAACATACTCACCGCCTGCTTCCATGGAAAACTGAAACATACGAATACTTTGACGAATTCTGCCATCATTAGAAAAGTCCCAGTCATTATACTTGCGACGTATGTCGTCGGCATTAAACCAAGTTACTTCACAGTTAAAATTACCAATATGTTCGTTAAGAGCACGGGCATAGCTTATTGTGCCGTTTTCTTCCAAGTACTTTTTAAGTGCTTGGGCAAAATATGTTTTTCCCGAACCAGGTAATCCCATGATTAAAATTCTTTGTGCCATAAATTTCCTATTTTATTGTATAGTTGTGGTTGTATCTGATGATTCTTGAACTTGTTTTTGCATTTGTTGAAGTTGTTGAGCCGCTTGAACACGAATGATTTGAATCCAATTGTTAATTTGATTATTTGTATTCAATCCAAACATACCCAATAATCCGACTAATCCGTTAACATTTCCTAAAAATGACAATAAATTATTGACATTTTCTAAAGACATTTGAAATGTTAATATTACTGGTTCAGTGGTCTGTACTGCTGGATTGTCTTCCACTGATTGTGTTTGATTTGTCATACAAATTCCTTTTTAAGTTTATTTCTTATATATCAGTTTTTTGATGTCGGGCAAATAAAGATACTTGATTTCAGAACGAGCAATAGTATCTACTGCATCTAAAACTGTTTCTACTAGTGGGTCTCCGGCCAAATTAAAACTGGTGTTAAATAAGATTGGAACTCCTGTTTTGTCATAAAATGCGTTAATTAAATCAAAGTAATTTTCATTATCGTCTTTACTTACAGTTTGTATCCGACAAGTTCCGTCTACGTGAGTAATGGACGGGATTTCACTACGTTTTTCTGGCAATACATCAACAGCATACATCATAAATGGGCTTTCATCCATTCCTGCCATATCAAAATATTCAGTTGCGTGGTCTTTTAATATGGATCCAGCAAACGGTCTAAACCATTCACGGCCTTTTACTTTATTTACTACCGCTTTACCATCCTTAACACGTGGATCAAATAGGATACTACGGTTACCCAAAGCACGTGGCCCGCCTTCTGCACCGCCGTGAAATAATGCTACAATATTTTCGTTAGCTAATATTTCAGCAACATCTTCGGGTGTAGCATCTTTAATGCTCAAGTCTTTCATTTCTTTAAGAATATCGTCAATATCAGTATATGACGGCGGGCTTGACAAATATAAATTTTTAAGTTTTTTAGGTTTAGTATTTTGTGAATGAACGTGCCACGCCCATAACGCTAAACCTAATGCTGTGCCGCCGTCGTGTGCTAATGGATCAACATAAATATTGAGCTCGGGAAATGTTTTTTTATAAAAATAGTTAGCTACACAATTTAAAGCAAATCCGCCAGAAATAACAATGTTACTTTCTGCTGTATCGTCGGCAGCTTTGCGAATTAATTTGGCCATTAATTGTTGTGTTTCTTGCTGAACGTGCCATGCTAAATTTTTATACTTGTCATCTACCATTGTTTCGTCAAAATGCCACTCTTGAATATTTCCATGCCGCACTAAGTAAGGAAATCTAAATTCTTCAATTATAGCACCCATAGGATATTGTGGACGTAGCATATTTTTATTTCCCTTGCCTTGAACAAACAGCGATGGTATATTTTCATCATATTGCCCATATGCCGATAAACCCATTGTTTTGCCGGCTTCAATATAA
>CAILDT010000573.1 GCA_903833025.1 uncultured Bacteroidota bacterium
CGGGATGTACCAGCTCTCCAAGAATTGGGGTAACTGTAACCGTTAATCCTTTACCAACTATTTCTGCCAACACTACCTTAATGTCAGTATGTATGGGTGGTATGGTAACACTAACGGGTGGTGGCGCTAATTCATACACATGGGATAATAGCGTGACAAATGGTGTTGCGTTTATGCCTTTATCCACTTTGACTTATAACGTAACCGGTACCGATGCTAATGGCTGTATGAATACCGCCTCTATAATGGTTCCTGTGAATTCTTTACCAACTGTAACTGCGTCTTCATCTGCAGCAACAGTATGTGCAGGCGACATGGAAACACTTACTGGTGGCGGTGCTACTTCTTATACCTGGGATAACAGTGTGATGGACGGTGTTGCGTTTGCTACCACTGGTACCACTACTTATAATGTAACAGGAACAGACGGAAATGGTTGTGTGAATACCGCCTCCACAACAGTTACTGTAAATTCATTACCAACAGTTACCGCTAATGCTTCTTCAATGACAGTTTGTATGGGCGATATGGAAACTCTTACTGGTGGCGGTGCTACTTCTTACACTTGGGATAACAGTGTAATGGATGGTGTTGCGTTTGCTACCTCAGGTACCACAACTTATAATGTAACAGGAACAGATGGAAACGGTTGTATGAATACTTCATCTGTGATGGTTACTGTAAATACTTTACCAACTGTAACTGCCAATGCTTCTGCAATGACAGTATGTATGGGAGATATGGAAACATTAACTGGTGGCGGTGCTACTTCTTACACTTGGGATAACAGTGTAATGGATGGTGTTGCGTTTGCTACCTCTGGTACCATTACTTACAATGTAACTGGAACAGACGGAAACGGTTGTATGAACACAGCGTCTGTAATGGTTACTGTAAATCCATTGCCAACAGTTACTTATTCAGAAACTATGAATATGGTTTGTGTAAATTGGGCAGCATTTGCTTTAGCTGCTGGAAGCCCTGCAAACGGAGCTTACTCTGGAACAGGTGTTACCGGAACTATGTTTGACCCAGGAACGGCTGGTACTGGTACTTATACCATCACGTATTCTTATACCGATGCAAATACCTGTACGGCTTCTGCTACTTCTTCTGTAACAGTTGATGCTTGTTTAGGAATACAAAATCCTAGTGAAACATCTTCGTTTTCTGTGTATCCAAATCCTAATAACGGTACCTTTACTATTACCGCTCCTTCCGAAGGTGTTTATAGTATTGTAAACCAATTGGGACAAACCATTAAATCTATTCAGTTAAATGCTGCAAATAATTACAGCATTAATGTGGAAGATATTTCTAATGGTATCTACTTTATTATTGGGACAACTAATAATAAAGTGGTAAGACAGAAAATAGTAGTTACGAAATAGTTCGTTAGTTTATTTAAACCTCAAATAGAACTTAATGTTCTTTGGGAGGTAAAGAAATCCCGCTCTGAAATACAGGGTGGGATTTCTTATGTTAAGGATACTCCATCCACGTATGCCGATGCTAATTTCACGTACGTAAAAATTATTTTCATGTACGTGAAATTGATTTTCGTGTACACGAAAACCACATCCGAATATGCCGATGCTTTTTTGACGTATTTCAAAACTCCATCGGCATACGCCAATGCATTTTTCAGGTATCTAAAAACATCATCGGGATACTCAGGAGGAGCATCCGCGTATCCAGATGCTCCCAATTTTTGCGAAAAACTAGTTTTTACGACTAATAAACTTCCGTCTCCATTCGGCTTTTAAGCCAAAAAACAAGGCAAATACATTCAATAATTCAATAAAAAGAAGAGAAACCCATAACTTGCAAGCGTACTTTTAAAATCCAGTCATTTGTTACCCCAACCATGCTGTTAAGGGTTAATACTTTTTAAGTGGTAAGGCTCACTACTTGGGTTCGGGTTTGAGTTACTGTTTTTTTGAAATTAGTTTTATAAACTAAAAACAAAAAATGGCTAATGATATAAATCATTAGCCATTCCCAGTTTTTACTAAAAAACAGTTACTTATATTTTTCGTTATATATTTTTACAGCTGCTTTGGTATTTGAAATTCTTACATGATGGAAAACACCAGACACTATAGGGCAACAAATGGCTAAACCAGCACAAACACCAGCACCAATAAATTGAGAACTTCCATCACCATAAGCACCATTAACCCTAGTTGTAGAAGTTGTTACTCCTTGATAAATAAAATAACCGCCAAGAGCAACTAAAGGAAAAGCAAGAAAACCAACATACTGTCCGCCTTTTGCTTTTTTCGATTTGGCTATATACTCCATTATTTTCGGGTCTTTTGTTTTCAATAAAATATCGTGTACTTCGGGCTCTTTCACCAAAGAGTGATGATATTTGTAATACGGACCTCTGGTTGTTATTTCATTGTCCTCTTGTTGTGGTTGAGAAAGATAAACCTGTTGTTGTGGGGGCGCAAAATAAGCATCTGGCTCACGCTCCTGTACTTCAAAATGGTCTCTTACTCCATTTGAATAACGTATCGTGTTCACTTCCGATTTTTTGATGGTATAATTGGGTCCATCCAAAAAGTCAAACTTTTTATAGGATGAGACAGCGTCTGCGGAAATCCCCCCAATACTTACTGCATAAATCCTTCAAACGTTAGCCGTAATGCCGAGAAGCGCGGTGCAAACTTTATCGCAATGAAAGAAATATTATTTTTGCAAGATATAAACAAAAACAAATAAGTATGAAAAAACTATTTTACCTTACAGTATTAGCAACAACATTGTATGCTTGTCTTCCACCATCCACACCTTATCCTTATGCCAACCCAACTACAATAGTAGCACAGGCACAAACACTTTCCGACAGTTTAGAATCCTACATTATTAAATGGACACAGGGATTAGTACCAAACAGTATTCCCGACAGCTTAATTCCACAAGGAATTACTGATTCAAGAAACTTTTATTTAAAGAATGCTGATTCAGCAACAAGTGCTGAAACGTGGGCAATACGATATGCTAAACCTATCAATCACGATTCGTTACTTGCAGGAATTCCTGACCCTAAAGTTACTTACCTTTTCCTTGGCACTGCCCTTGCACCTTTCGGAAGCAAGTTAGTGATAGAAGGAGAATTTCCGCATTGCCGTTTTTTTTCCATACAAGTTACACCTCCATTAAATGCTAAAGAATACTATGCACAACGACAATTTGGAACAGCAGAAGTAGGTTGGGCAGATGCCGACATAGAGCCAAACATTGGCAGTATCAACCCTTTTAGAGTAGGTGCAAACAGAAATGCAACCAACAGAAGTTACAAAGTAGAAGTAGATTTAACCACAGGCGCCCCTGTAACGCTTAACGATACTGCTTTTCAATATCCATACAGAGGAAACACCAATAACAGAAAAGGTGCTATGATGGTGTATCAGGGACCGCTTGGACATCAAACCGTTGTGGGCACTGCATTACCTGCTAACCAGCAAGGCGATTGGAATTTAGGAGCAGTATGGATTCGCATGTACGAACCCGATGATAATGTGGATAGATTAGGTGGTGTGCCTTTGCCTAAAGCCTATTTCCAATTACCTACAGGAGAAAAATATTTTGTTGGTTCAGATTTTTCTGCATTACAAAGAAGAGCAGATACAACCATTGCCAACAGAGTAACTGCACCTGGAAGCCAAAGCGGTTACGGTCCTGCTGCCGGTTGGTACAAATCGTGGGGAGTTACACGTTCAATGCTAAATGGTGTTTGTATTTCTAACAATTGGCATCGCCCCGATAGTTCGGCAAGAGTAAGAGCCATAGACCTTGGTTGGACTGGTAGAGGCGAATTTCAACCCGCACCCGGTAATTATGAACCACACGCAACAACAAATAATTATGCAACTTATCTTGGCAGAACAGTTTCTCTTGCTCCCGGAATGGTAGCTGTATTAACAGGTAAACTCCCTACATTCCCTTCCACCCGAAATGGAGAACCAACTATGACTTCAGCAGAAGTTCGCTATTGGAGCATCATCGGGCTCGACACCGACCCACTTTCGCCAATGCCTGCAACTACAATACACGCTATCAGCGATGATGATGTAACAATTGATGCCAACCGAAATTATGTAATTTGTTATTCAAGAAATACCGAACGACCTACCAATGCTTATTCTGCCAATGGTGTGAGTTGGGTTGACTACGGAACACAAAGCGATGTAGGTTTGGTGATGCGTTGGGTAAATATAAAACCAGAATGGTCGTTCCCTTACGACCCTCACGAAGCAAATCTTGATTTCTCTCATTCTGATTGGTCGGGTACTTTATACGATAGTAGTTTAATAGGTATCAATTGGCGAAATGGTTTTATGCAATGCTATTTACCACGAGTGCATTATATGACCAAAGCGCAATTTGAAGCTATAGGCACAAATATAAATGCAGAAAATGTACCTGTGTGGGTAGATAGCAGTTATACTAATGCAGGTGCAGCACAATCAAGGTTTTCAACTGTTACCGTTTCTTCCGTTGCCGATACTTTAGCAACTAATGCAGGAACAAATTTAATTGATGGAAATATGAATTCCTGCTGGAGCAGTTTGTGGGGTGTGCCCCTTTGTAATGCTGTTATTGATTTAGGAAGTGTGAAAAAAATATCAGCAGTAAAATTAAACTGGGATTGGATTTTCTTTGGTCAAGATTATACCATTCAGGTGTCAAACGATAATATTACTTACACCACCATTGCCACAGCAGTAAGCGAAAACGGAGCAGTAGATTTATATAGTTATCTTCAAAATGTAAGCGGAAGATATGTTAAATTAGATTTGACAAATTATAATGTGGGATATTATAGGTTAGCAGAGTTTGAAGTTTATACTACTGATTGTAATTGTGGAAATAGTACAACGGTTGGAGTTAACGAAACACATAACGAAAACAATTATGAACTCAATGTTTATCCAAACCCTTCAACCGAATTTATAACTATTAAAACCAACTTAACAGAAAAAACAACTATTCAAATTTACGATTTGCAAGGTAAGTTATGGCTTGACAAACCAATAACATCAAGCACAACAACAGTCAACACAACTCAACTACCAGTTGGAACATACATAGCAGTTATTGCAGACAACAAGAAACGAACGACAAAAAAGTTTGTAAAAATAAAATAAGAAGCGTAGAAAGAAGAAGGCACTAACGGCTAACAAGAACTGTGGTTAAAAACAAGTCTTTTTAGAGAAATATTTTTCATCATATGGCAATTCCGATTTAGCAATTGCCACACATTGTTTTATCAGTTTATTGCTTACCGCAGCCAACGCCAGTTTCCCGTTTTTCCCTTTTCCTTTTAATCTATCATAAAGTTCTTTACAAGATTTGTTGTTTCTTATTGCAGTCATACTGCACATATACAGCATATTTCGCAATTCCTTACCACCCATTTTACTGATGTGTACTTTTCCTCTGATTGTTTTCCCTGAACTATATTCCTTCGGACTAAGCCCCGCCCAGCTGGCTAATTGTCGATAG
>CAILDT010000574.1 GCA_903833025.1 uncultured Bacteroidota bacterium
CTTCCCATTTAGGTTTTAAACCCTTTTATTGCATAATTCTTATGTCTTTAAACGTAGATAACTATTTTTGGCCTCCATGAAATATCTGCATCATCAGTATCTGACCCTAAACCCATAAATGTTTTTACATCGTTTCATTAAACTAAGTGGAGATTCACCTGGGGCTGCTTATTTACACGGTTTTGATCTAGATGATATATATTTCAAATTTCTAATATCATAATTTTTAAAAAACAAACTATATGAACTCTTTTGTAAGCCATTTAATCATAACGTTTACTAAATTGCCTTGTCAGCAAAGCATCTACCATAACCTTTGAGGATTGTAAAAGATATAACGAGAAATAATCCAAAATTTACTATAAGAGTCGCATTTTAATATTCATGTGTGGTGTAAAACATTATTGCTGAGTCCTTGTTTAAAAATATATATTTAAGTTTATGGAGAAACAACGTTCAAGGACGAATTTGTAGATAAATGGACAAGGGCACGTGGCAATAAGCCATGAAGTCGGGGGTCAAAATATCTGCTGTTCATTTGTAATAATCTTTAATGGAAGTTGAAAGAAAAAAAATATAAATAAGGAGAGGCTTATGGAGTATGAGATACATTTGTTGCAAAATTTCTATGTCTTAAAACTTAGGATCCGATATGATTATCACCCCACAATCCAGATTGACAGAAAATTAGAGAACGTTTTTTGGGCTGCATGCAATATCTGCATCGTCAGATTCTTTTAAACCATAACCATTTTTCCATTTATTTAATTAAACCACCTGGAGATTCATTTGGAACTGCTTCTTTACGCGGTTTTTATCTCGATGATATACATCCCAAATTTCTAATATCCATTCTGTTCAAAAAGCCTTTTAAAACTCTTTCAAAGCGAGACAAGCACCATTTGTTTTAAATTGTATTGTTTCCAAGCCTCCTATCATAACCTTTCAGGATCGTAAAAAGAAACTTACGAATAAGAATCCAGACTGTTGTAAAAAAGTCGCATTTTAATATTCGAAAGTTTGCCAAACAAATAATGTTTTTTTTCATATTTATTTTTCAAGGTTATGTAATAAGCAATAACGTTTAAGTACGGTTTTGTAGCTGAGTGGACTAGAGCACGTGGCAACTTAGCCACGAAGTCAGGGGTTCCTACAGGCATGCCGTGTATGCAATCCTCATACTCTTTAAGGATCACTTACAATAAAAGGTAAAACAGCGAACTAAACACCGTGAGAGTTGATTTCTTAAATCACATGGGATCCATAACTATTAACAGTTAAACTATGTTTGCGGTTTTCCATATTTGTTATTAATTGGAATTGTATAAGCGCGGATATGTATTTCAGTGGACTAGAGCACGTGGCAACGAGCCATGAAGTCGAAGGTTGCATTCTTCCCTGTCCAATTGTAATAATCATTGATTGATCTTCTAAAGATCAAAAATCTTTTTGGAATAAACGAGGCTTCGGGGCATGGAAAGTGGGAGAATGCAGCAACATACTTTAACATTAATACTATAAAAAACGGAGTATAAAGCCTGTAATAATTCATGAATGTTTGTACTAGCTTTTCAACTTCCCATTTAGGTTTTAAACCCTTTTATTGCATAATTCTTATGTCTTTAAACGTAGATAACTATTTTTGGCCTCCATGAAATATCTGCATCATCAGTATCTGACCCTAAACCCATAAATGTTTTTACATCGTTTCATTAA
>CAILDT010000575.1 GCA_903833025.1 uncultured Bacteroidota bacterium
CGTTAGGATGTTTTTTAAAGTCAAAATCGGTGAGGTCTCTTGATAGATAAATTGAGTTTGATTTGCCTAAATTATTATTGTAGTTAATATAATCAGAGCCGAACCACTCAATAGATTTTCCATTTTCTTGAATGTCGGCTACAAGTACAGGATTTGCTGCAAAAGCAAGAGTTGTGATTGACACATTTATCTTTAAAATTACATGGCGATTATTAACAATATGCTTTAGTTTTTCTTTAAATTCTTTGCCATATTCCATTGTCGAATCCAATGCAAATGGTCCCATTTTCTTACTGAATATAACCTGTTCATGCAATTCTTTAGCTGCCTTCTGTTTCGCGAAGCAATAAAAAGAATAGTTAAAACCTTGTTCTCTCTTTACCATGTAAGGATATTTCTCCTTAATGATTTCAATATATTCCAAAGGTGGGCAACCGAAAATAAAATAGTCAGTTGTTTGCCTATTTACAAATTCACGAAAAGCTTTTGTATCCATTTTATTATCAAAAGGATTATAAACTTCAGCTTTAAATTCTCTTCCGTATTTTTTAAAATAATGTTCCTTAAAAAGTGGCGGCATCATTAATTCAATAGTCGCTTTTTTATCTCCTCCAATTTCATCCAGCACTTTAAATGTATTTGTTACTTCTTCTTGGTATGGCTGGTGATAGAAAACATTGAAGTGCTTTCGTGTTAAGGTTAGCGTCACTATTCCGATTATTAAAATGGAAATAATTAAAGTTGTTTTTAATGTTGAATTCAACTCACCGAACAAAGAAAAAGCAAACATTAGTAAAAAAGGAAATACAAATATTATTGTTGAAAATTGAAGTATCGGGTTTACAAATATCGAGTAAAAATATTCAATTAAAAAAACTGCTAAGAACCAGAATAAAGCTATGATTCTGAATTTTTGTATCCCCTTTATTTTATCAGAATGAAAGTAAATACTCAACGCAATTAATACAAAACAAAGAGCAAACATACTATAGGAATAATGAAAAGAATAGCGAAAGAAATTAAATAACCAATCAACATTTGGATTGCCAAGCCAGCCATTGGTTCCTCCTACACCGCCTTTGCCTAATTGATATAGTGTAATATTAATATGAGGTATATACAAAACGAAAATGCTGACTGATGCCAACAGATAGCCTTTCCAATTCTGTTTATTTATAAAAAGGAACCCGGTGATGCCGACAATTATTGCAAAGAGAAAAGCAAAATGATGAACGTAGGCACATATAACAGATGCCAGAATATATCCTATTAAATATTTTATTTTGCCTGATTCGGTTTTGAAAAGATAATTACTCCAATACCAAACCATAAGCAATGAAAATAAAACACCAATACTGTATGGCCTAGCGAGCTGACTATACATCACAAAATATTGCAGCACTGCCATAAATGCAGCAACAATAAACCCTACTGAACTATTAAACCATAATTTAGATATACGATAAACTACAATTATCGAGATTAATCCGCAGATGATGAAAGGAAACTTGACCATCATTTCATTGTCGCCAAATAGTTTGGTGAAATAATATAAAAACACCTGTAC
>CAILDT010000576.1 GCA_903833025.1 uncultured Bacteroidota bacterium
TCAACCACAGGAAACATAAAACAATTGATTGGCTTGAATGAAGACATTACTGGGCGCACCATTATAATAATAGAGGATATTGTGGACACTGGAACAACAATTGAAAATGTTTTTGAACAATTGGAAGCACTTGGTGCTGCTGATATTAAAGTTGCAACGCTACTGTTCAAGCCGGAAGCATACACTAAAAATGTTCCAATTGACTATGTTGCTATCACAGTTCCAAACGATTTCTTAGTGGGTTATGGGTTAGATTATAACGGGCTGGGACGCAACCTCAAAGACATTTATGTAGTGGATTATCAAATAGAAAATAAATAATTTTAATTAAACTAATATGTTAAACATCGTATTATTCGGTCCTCCGGGAGCAGGCAAAGGAACTCAATCAGAAAAATTAATTGAGAAGTATAAACTCAAACATCTTTCCACTGGTGATATTTTTCGTGCAAATATAAAAGGTGCTACCGAACTTGGCACACTTGCGAAAAGCTATATGGATAAGGGACAGCTGGTGCCTGATGAAGTTACGATAAGAATGTTGGAAAGCGAAGTAAATAAAAACCCAGATGCGAAAGGATTTATTTTTGATGGCTTTCCACGTACCAAAGCACAAGCCGAAGCATTGGATGTTTTATTAAAAAGTAAATCTACCTCCATTACTTTAATGCTTGCATTAGAAGTGGAAGAGAGCGAATTAAAAAAACGATTGCTCCTACGAGGCAAGGACAGTGGAAGGGCTGACGACTTAAATCCCGATGTTATACAAAAAAGAATTGATGTGTATAATAGTGAAACCTTTCCTGTAAAGGATTATTATACCGAACAAGCCAAATATAAAGGCATTAACGGCATCGGTGAAATAGATGAAATATTTAATTCGCTTTGTAACAAAATTGATGCAGTAAAATAAATTAGTAATTCAAAAAAAATGTCTGATAATAACTTTGTTGATTATGTGAAAATATGTTGTCGCTCTGGAAAGGGTGGTGCAGGCTCAATGCACTTGCACCGTAGCAAACTTACAGCTAAAGGCGGACCCGATGGTGGAGATGGTGGTAGAGGCGGACATATTATTGTGCGAGGCGACAAACAATTTTGGACGCTCATTCACTTAAAATATAGGAAGCACGTAATTGCCAAAGAAGGTGAAGGTGGCGGAAGTAGCAACAAAACCGGAGCTGAAGGAAAGGACGAAATTCTGCACGTGCCTTTAGGCACAATTATACGTGATGCCGAAACAGGCGAAGTGGAATGTGAAATAACCGAAGACGGTGAAGAAAAAATTATTGTACCCGGTGGCAGAGGAGGATTGGGAAATGATCATTTTAAATCTTCTACTAACCAAACCCCTATGTATGCGCAACCTGGGTTGGAAGGAAAAACAGAATGGAAAATACTTGAACTAAAAGTTTTAGCTGATGTTGGCTTAGTAGGATTTCCTAATGCAGGCAAATCAACTCTTTTATCGGTGCTTTCGGCAGCTAAACCGGAGATAGCGAACTACCCCTTTACTACTCTTGCTCCTAACCTTGGCATTATAAAATACCGCGATTACAAATCTTTTGTAATGGCTGATATTCCCGGAATTATTGAAGGAGCAAGCGAAGGGAAAGGTTTAGGAATTCGATTTCTGCGCCATATAGAGCGCAACTCTACTTTATTATTTTTGGTACCTGCCGATACCAATGATATTATTAAAGAGTATAAAATATTATAGAACGAACTCGATAAATACAATCCCGAATTGATTCATAAGAAAAGAATACTTGCTATTTCGAAATGCGATATGTTGGATGAAGAATTATTGACAGAAGTGAAAAAGGATATGAATAAAAGATTCAAGGAAAAAAAAAACTGTTCCTGTTATTTATTTTTCTTCACATACTGAACAAGGTTTGGTAGCCCTAAAAGATGAACTTTGGAAACAGTTGAACAGTAAAGATAATTCGTTTGATTATTAAATGGGATTTATCGAATCTATAAAAGACATCGACACGCAGCTGTTTTTATTCCTGAATAGCAAACACAATTCTTTTTTCGATTTTATAATGTACTGGGCATCTGACAAATATTTATGGATTCCTCTATATCTGTTTTTCGCTTATTTATCTTTCCGACATTTCGGAAAACGAATATGGCTTGTAATATTAGCAGCATTTCTCCTCATATTACTAAGTGACCAAATATCTAATCACGTATTCAAAATCGGATTTCTTCGTTACCGCCCCTGTCATAATTTAGTACTTGTTGATAAAATACATTTGAATGGTGATTGTGGCGGAACGTATGGTTTTGTGTCGTCACACGCTGCTAATACATTTGCATTAGCAATGTTTTTATCTCTTTTGTTTTATAAGAAAATAAAACATTTCGGAGTTTACATTTTTATCTGGGCAACCCTTGTTTCGTACAGTAGAATTTATAACGGCGTGCATTACCCAGCCGATGTGGCTGTTGGAGGCTTAGTAGGAATGTGTATCGGTATTGTTGTTTATAAATGGTATCAAAATATTGAAGCTAAGCTCCGATAAAAAATCCCGCTCTTTATTGAAGAGCGAGACTTTTTGTTAAACAACTTTTTTATCTTACTTTACAATAAGTTTTTTAGTAAAACTTCTGCTACCTGCTGTTAATGTTACAAAATAAACACCACTTGATAATTGAGTGTTATCAGCAACTGAATATTGGTGCATTCCAGAATTTAATTCTCCGTTGGCAATAGCAGCAATTTCGCGCCCTACTACATCCATTATTTTAATTGTTACCTTTTCCTTCTCAATTAAATTAAAGCGTATAATGGTGTTTTCATCCGCCGGATTAGGAAATACATTAAAATCTAAATTGTTTGCAAACTCATCTATGCCAGCACCTATTGGTTGTCCGGCAATATTAATATCATCAATATAAATATTGTTGCCACCGTTGCTGGTGAATTGAAACTTGAAAAACAAGTTGGTTGCTGTGGTATAATTATTCAATGAAATAGTTTTGGTTACCCACTGGCTAGCAGTTGGCACAAAGTTACCTGTATTAACTGGTGCGGTAGCCAGCGAACTGCCCAATGAAGCATAACGTTGTATCCAGCCGATTCCGCAATTAGTGGAAACATATACTTTTAATAAATCATTAGTAGTAGTGCTGCGTTGTGCATAAGCAACTTTGAATGTTAGCTGTGGACTAGTTAGCGAAATGGAATCCATATTTATGGATGGTCCGATAAGTTCGTCCAAATATCCATCATCAGCGGCAACATTGGTAAGCATTGCCGATTTAGTACCAGTGGCAGCTGCGGTACTTGTTTGCGCCCAAGCACTACCCAAACTTTGTCCATTAATAACTTGCCAGTTTGCATTAGGTATAGCACCTCCCGTTTCAAAACCTTCGGAATAGATAGAGCCTGTAAACATTGCTGATGATGGATTAACTCTTATATAGCTATTTTTAGTAGCACTCACTGTTCCTGATTGATTGGAAACAGAAAGCGAAACATTATAAACTCCAGCAGTGTTATAAGTAACTACAGGAGTTGAATCTGTAGAAGTAGCAGGTGTTCCTCCTGGGAACGTCCAACTCCACGAAGTAGGGTTTCCATTCCAGGAAATATCAGTAAACTGAATACTATTGCCTGCACATATAATGTTATTTGTATTATTGGTTTCAAAATCTGCTTGACATAAAACAGCTGGAGTGCTAACTCCTGTTGCTGCAAGGTTGGCTGTAGTCCATAAACTGCTACGTTGTGCAGTATTACTTGTTAATGCAGAGCGCATACGAGTGCGTTGCCCAGCAGTAAACATATTTGAACAATAAGCATACTCCATATAATTCTGTACGTTTTCAATAGTTGGTGGCACACAAACAGCATCCGTAAGGAGGCAAGAAGTATGTCCCATTGTATGCGGGGTGTCAGTTACATTATCATCTCCGCAGGCAACACCTGGGTTATTAGTATTTCCCCACGTATGTTGAAGATTAAGGAAATGCCCTATTTCGTGGGTAAGTGCACGGGAAGTACCAACGCTACCAGTACCAATGCTACCAATATAACTTGATAAAATAATTACTCCGTCAACTGCAGAAACGGCCCCTTGCGGCAAATAAGCATACCCAGCAACACCTGAAGAACTAATTGTTTTAACCGTCCAAACATTTAAATATTTGTTACGGGGCCAATCATTTAATTTTGAATTATCATCTGCATTGTTGGTTAAAGAGGAGTAAACACGGTCGATTCCGTTGGTGCAATTTCCGTTCGGGTCTTTTTGAGCAAGGCGGAATTGAATTTGAATATCAGCTGCAATGGTTCTAAAAGATGGCACTATGGCGGTAGTGTCGCTGTTTAGTTTACGGTAATCATTATTTAAAATTCGCACTTCATCATATATCTGCGCATCCGAAATGTTTTCGGTACCGCCTTGTTCTATCACGTGAAACACAATGGGGATAGTGTAAATGGTGGCAGCTACTTTCTCTTGGTCTTTGTAATTATTAGCAGCAGCAGCTTTATCTTCGGCAGCCAACCGTATTTCATCTTGAAGAAATTGTTGATACATTTCAGGGTGTTCATCAAATATCTTTTTCATTGCTTCATTGGTTCCGCAATGAATGTAGGATTCCTGCGCAACCGAAATATTTACTGAAAGAAGTAATGCGGTAACTGCAATTGTAATTTTTGTAATGTTTTTCATTATTGTTTTATTAATTTGAATGGCGAAAGTAATAAATTATTCGTAATCCTTGATTGAGAATGAGACGTTGGGCAAACTATCAAAGTTTAAAAGGATACGAAAGTATTTCTCTGCAATGGTTTTTGTATCGGCCAATTGGTTGTTTAGGTTGTAGCCAATAAAATCATCCAATCGGCTGAAATCCTGTTTGGACGCGCTTCTTATTTCCATTTGCATATTGGTATCTACTACTCCAGGGGCAATAGAAAATATTTTAAACGGCTTGTGAATATTATCTTCAGGATGATTTGCACGCACTTTTTGTTCAGCATCAATTACTCTGCTGAACATATCCAGCCCTGCTTTTGACGAACAATATAAAGCCCAACCATCAATGGGAGATTTGGCAGCACCACTGCTTATATTCACAATTACCTTTTCGGCATCGGTAGTATTGTACGTTTTTATAAAAGCATTTGTAAGTAGCGATGGAGCAATTAAATTCAATGTATAGTTTTTAATAATGGTGGCAGCATCCAGTTTACCAATCGGCTTTATAAACCCTAACGAACCAACATTATTAATGAGATATATTTTTTGAGGATGCGAATGCAGTTCAAATTTAAAATCAGTTACCGCATTTACATCGGTTAAATCCAAATAAAAATGTTTATAGTTGGAGTGTTCAATACTGCACTGGCGCGACATACCAATTACATAATTACTTGGGTTTTCGAGCAAATGTTCGGCAAATGCTTTTCCTATTCCTCGGCTGGTGCCTGTTATATAGTAGTAGTTCATTTATGCTAACGCTTGTTTTAAATCGGCAAGTAAATCTTCAATATCTTCAATACCTACACTTAAACGAAGCATAGATTCCACCACTCCGGCTTTGTCTCTTTCTTCCTTAGGAATAGAAGCGTGCGTCATCGAAGCGGGATGATTTATTAACGATTCCACCCCGCCTAAAGA